>MWDT01000004.1 GCA_002070825.1 Verrucomicrobia bacterium ADurb.Bin122 | reverse complement strand
CTTGTTGAGGCTACTCGACGGCACGTAGCAGTAGCGGCATCCGTGACCGCAGCCGATGGCGAAGTTAAGCGCCCATTCCGAGAGGGATTTGTGGACGAATTTGTTGTTGGAGATGACAGCTGGCGCGGGGTTTTTGCCCACGTTCCAGATGCCACAGCGATTGATCTGCGTGCTGACCTCTTCGGCCAGCTGTGTGATGATGTCTGAATTCATGATGTAAGTTGAATTTGGCTATGCCGGAGGCCGTCCGGCGCGGTTTCGGCGAAGGCCCGTAAGGGACGCATTGCTCGGAGGATCCGAGCCGTCGCCAATGCGTTGGCAGGAGGTCAGCGTTCCGGCTAGGTGGCCGGTAGATGACCTGTGCGGCGGCGACGTGCGATTGATACGCAGCGTTCGCGGCCGGCCTACTCGTGCTTCAAGCAGGCACCCCGACGTTGAGTGGGAAGGCGATCCGAAGATCGCCGCCGACGTCGGTGCGGGGTTACCGCTCAGGCAGCCAGACAAGTCGCTTAAACCCTGTGCCGACCTCGCGGTCGTCGGCGGGAACTGCTCGGGAGAGTCAGTTGACTTCGGCCTGATCTTGGAGGCAGCCAACCCTCAGGAGCGGCTTGCCAGACCGGCTGTCCGAAACGTTGGTGTCTCTACTATAGCACGGGAAAACGGGTGTTTTTCGCTCGCGACTTTCCCAAAACATTGATGATACGGGAAATAAAAAGTTTGGAAGGGGTCGTCTGCGGCGCGTATGCGCGCTCGCGTGCGTGCGCGCACGTGAGGTAGAAGAAAAGGATGGCAAAGCTCCTCATCGACGACACCCGAACCCTTACCCCCACGGCAAAGCGTGACGGCTGGGTGCTCCTCCCATCCAAGCGCTTGATGATGTGTAAGTAATCCATCCATGGTGTAAAGCGGGCGAACATAATGAGATTGTGGCCGCCGCTCACGGCGACCTCGACGGCGCGGCGCAGGCTGGCCTGACCCTTCACCTCCGCGAAATCGAGCTCGCCCTCGGTGCCTGTCGCGGTCTGCGCAAAATCGGCGCGTGCCGGCAGCGGCGTCAGGGGCTGTTCGCCGGAGAGGAAGCTGACGGCCTGCGCGAGCGAAGCGACGGCGTACACGGCGATGCCCTCGACGAGGGCGGCTTCGCGCGCGGAAAGCTCGGGCAGGAGCACGCCGCGTTTGCCGAGCTCGCGTGCGAGTCGCGCCAGGGCGAGCCCGCCGCGCACGGGACGCGTTTGCCCGGAGAGGCTGAGCTCGCCGGCGATCAGGTAGTCGTCGAGATCGGTGGCGCGGAGCTGCTCGGTGGATTGGAGCAGGCCGAGCGCGATGGGCAGGTCGTAGAGCGGGCCTTCCTTGCGGATGTGGCCGGGAGCGAGGTTGATCGTCGTGCGCGTGCGAGGCATGCGGAAGCCGCTGTTGGCGATGGCGGAGGTCACGCGGTCTTCGGATTCCTTCACGCTGGCATCGGGCAGGCCGACGAGGACGATCTCGGGTTTGCCGGCCTCGCCGGTGTTGACTTCGACGGAGACGGCTTGCGCGGCGATGCCTTGCAGGGCGCCCGAGGGGATGATCGCGAGCATGGTTGGCTGGGGATGGCTGGCGGGTGGCTGGTTGGGGCGGCGGCGACCGCTCCGGCGTGGCCAGAGAATAATGTTTTGCGAAAAAAGCAATAGCCCCTAAGTCGGGGTAAACGGGTTAAAAACGCCTATGATTTTTGGACTTACGGGAGGAATGGGGTGTGGAAAATCGACTGCGGGCCGGCTCTTTGCCGAGCTGGGCTGGCGGCGGATCGATTGCGATGCGCTGGTGCGCGATGTGGTGCTGCGCGATCTCGCCGTGGTGGCGCAGATCGGCGCACGTTTTGGCCAGGGCGTGCTCGCGGCCGATGGGCAGATCGAGCGTGCGCGGCTGGCCGAGGCGGTTTTTGGCGACGATGCGGCCCGGCTCTGGCTGGAGGCGCTGGTACACCCGGAGGTCCGGCGGCACTGGGCGGGGCAGGTGCAGAGCGCGCCGCAGGCGATGTGGGTCGTAGAAGTACCCCTGCTCTTCGAGAAGAACCTGGAGAAAATGTTTGATTTCACCGTATGCGTTGCCTGTGCTCCGGACCTGCAACTGACCCGGCTGGAGCAACGCGGGATTGAACGCACGCTCGCCCTTCAACGAATCTCGAAGCAACTGCCTCTGGCGCGTAAAATTGAACTTTCTGACTTTGTGCTGTCGAATGATGGCACGCTCGACTTCCTCCGTGATCAAGTGCGACAGCTGATGCTGCGCTATCCGGCGGCGGTCTGATCTCCCCAAAATCCCCCTTGCCGTGGCCCCGCTGCGGTCCTCCCCGATATTTTCTACTATGGCCCTCCCTCCCAAGAACGACAACGACGACAACATGCCTCCCGCCGAGGATGGTGCTGAGTCGCCCAAAGCCGCCCGCACCCGTCGCCCCCGGGCTCCGCGCACGAAAGCCAAGACCACAAAAAAATCGGCCAAGGAGGAGTCAGCGTCATCGGTAGAAACTTCCACCGAGGCCCCGGCGGCACCTGCCCCCGAGCAGGTTCAACGCGAACTTTTCACTCCCGCTCCAGAACCTGCCCCCGCGCCTGCCGCTCCGGTCGAGCGCCCGGCACGCGTCGAGCGCGTTCCGGCGCCCGTCTCCGAACCCGCCCCGCAAGCTCCGGCCTCGCGTGAGGAATCGGCGCCCGCGCCCGCTCCTGCGGCGTCGACCGAGTCGAGCCCGGCTCCGGCCGAGGCACCTGCCGCCGCCACATCTGATGGTGCGGCGCATGGCCAGGAGTCCTCGCCGGGCGGCGGCGATCGCCCGCGCCAGGGTGGTGATCGGCCCTTCGCAAAGGACCGCAATTATTGGAAACAGTTTAAGAAGGATAAAAAGAACTGGAAACAGGCGCGCCATGGTGGCGGCCAGCCCGGCGGTTCTGGCAACCAGCACCCGGTGCAGCCGCCCCCGCCGTCGGCCGCGCCCGTGTATGGCGATCTGCCCGATCCGTCGCGTTTCCATGATCTGACGGCTCTCGATGCCGCCGTTGCCACGCTCGTCTCCTCCGAACAGGGCGAGCCGATCTACATCGACCAGCTCTACGCGCTGCCGATGGGCGAGCTCGTCTCGTTTGCCCGCAATCTCGGCGTGACCTTCGAAGGTGCGTTGCCCCCGCGGCGCGCGTTGCTCGAACAGGTTTTCGCCACGATCTCCTTGGCCAAGCGCCCGCTGCGCGACCGCGGCTGGCTCGACGTGACCGACCGCGGTCACGGCTTTATCGTGCATGCCGGCGTCAACTACCGGCTCTACCCGGAAAGCACCTACGTGCCCGAGGCGCTGATCAAACGCTACGGACTCAAGCGCGGCCATGCCCTCGATGTCGTTGCGCAGGCACCGCAAAACAGGGAGCGCTGCCCGTCGGCCGTGCGCATCGACCGCGTGATGGGCCAGTCGCCCGACACGATCGCGAAGCACACGCCGTTCGAGGAGCTCACGCCTTACTATCCGCTCAAGCGCATCCTCGTGGAGGCGGAAGATGTCCACAAGAAGGACGTCTCGATGCGCGCCATCGACATCCTCACGCCGATCGGCTTCGGCCAGCGCGGCCTGATCGTGGCGCCTCCGCGCACCGGCAAGACCGTGTTGTTGCACAACATCGCCAACTCGATTTCGAACAACTACCCCGAGGCGACGCTGATCATCCTTCTCGTGGACGAGCGCCCCGAGGAAGTGACCGACTTCAAACGCCACACCAAGGGCGAGGTCGTCTGCTCCACCTTCGACGAGATGCCGGAAAACCACGTGCATGCCGCCGAGATGGTGGGCGAAAAAGCCCGCCGCCTCGTCGAGATGGGCCAGCACGTCATCATCCTGCTCGACTCGATCACGCGTCTGGCGCGCGCCTACAACGCCCTCGCTTCCAACTCCGGCAAGATCATGTCGGGCGGCGTCGAGGCCACGGCGCTCCAGAAACCGAAGCGTTTCTTCGGTGCAGCGCGCAACATCGAGGGCGGCGGCAGCCTGACCATCCTCGGCACCGCGCTCATCGACACCGGCAGCCGCATGGACGAGGTCATCTTCGAGGAATTCAAGGGCACCGGCAACATGGAGCTCCACCTCGACCGCGGCCTCTCCGACAAGCGCATTTTCCCCGCGATCAACATCGACCGCTCGGGTACGCGCAAGGAAGAGCTCATCTACCACCCCGAGGAAATGCTGCGCATCTACAATCTGCGCCGCGCGATGCAGGGCCTCGGCCCGATCGAGTCGATGGACATGCTCATCCAGCGGCTCAAAAAGACGGGGACCAACGCCGAGTTCCTCCTCGGACTGGGACGTTAACCTCCGGCTCTCGGGTGCCGTCATCGCGATTCAAACTCACGCGACCATGACGACGCCCCATTTCGCTTCGCCGGCTCCGGGTGCAAACCGGGAGCCGGCTTTTTTGTCGTCGCCTGACTGGCGGCAGCGCGCGGCCGAGCTGCACCTGCCGTGCGTGGCTGAGACGGAACCATTGGAGGCCGCCCCCGAGGCGCTGGCGCTCGTCACTCTCGATTGGGCGCAGCGTCATCAAGCCGTGCCCGTGAGGCTGAGCGAAGCGGGCGTGCGGATTGTCTGCGCCGATCCTGCGCAACTGCCCGCGCTCGATGTGTTGAGCCACCGGATCGGCCGCCGCGTGGAGCCGTGGTTGGCGTCGCCCGAGCGTGTGCGACGGGCGCTGGCCATCGCGGCGGGCTCGCCGGCGATTCGATCAGGTGACGAGGGGGGACCTGACGATGCGCCTGTGGTGGAGTGCGTAGAGCGGTTGCTTGCTCAAGCGGTACATCGGCGCGCTTCGGATATCCATGTGGAGCCACTTGCTGGGGCGTTGCGGGTACGGTATCGCGTGGACGGAGTGTTGCAGGAGGGCGAGTCGCTCGGGTCCGACTGGCATGCGGCGGTGGTCTCACGCCTGAAAATCATGGCGCGGTTGTCCATCGCCGAGAAACGCGTGCCGCAGGATGGGCGCATGCGGGTGCCGGTGGCCGGGCGCGAGCTGGATCTGCGCGTGTCGATCATGCCGACGGTACACGGTGAGAGCGTGGTGTTGCGCCTGCTCGACCGGATGACACGCATCCCGAGTCTGGCGGAGCTGGGCTTTGACGAGGAGGCACAGGGGCATATCGGCCGCTGGTTCGCCGCGCCCGACGGGTTGGTGCTGGTGACCGGACCGACCGGATCGGGCAAGACGACGACACTTTACTCCGGCCTCCAGCAGCTTAACGACGCCGGGCGCAAGATCATCACGGTGGAGGACCCCGTCGAGTACGAGCTGGCGGGCGTCAATCAGGTGCCGGTGCGCAGCGAGCTGGGGATGACGTTTGCCTCGGCCCTGCGCGCGATGCTTCGGCAATCGCCAAATCTGGTGATGGTGGGCGAGATTCGGGACCGGGAAACGGCGGAGATCGCGGTGCAGGCGGCGCTGACGGGGCACATGGTGCTCTCCACCTTGCACACCACCGATGCACATGGCGCGCTCGCCCGTCTCATCGACATGGGTGTAAAGCCGTTTTTGGTGGCCTCAGCGCTCCGGGCCGTGCTCGCGCAGCGGCTGGTGCGGCGAGTCTGTGATCGGTGCGCAGGGCCCGATGCGCATGTGCGGCGCTGGTGGCCGCACGCGGAGTGGCCGCGTGCAGTCTCGACGAGCTGGCGGCGCGGGGTCGGTTGCGTGGCGTGCCATGGTACTGGTTACCACGGCCGGCTGGCAATTTACGAAATTTTGGACATCGATGAAACGGTGCGTTCGGCGGTGCAAAATGGCGTATCTTCCTCAGTATTGCGGGCTCAATCGCATGCACGCGGTTGGCGGAGCCTGCGGGATTGCGGGCTGGAGGTTGCAAGCGCTGGTTTGACCACGCTGGAAGAAGTAGTTTCCGTCACCGCTGGCGATTCTCTTTAACATCAGCCAATTTAACGCCAACCCAAGAAGCCCCATGAGTTATGAAATGAACGATCTGCTGGATCTGATGGTGGACCAAAACGCCTCAGATCTTCACTTGCAGGTAGGCCAGGCGCCCTGTCTGCGCATCAGCGGTAGCATGACGCCCATCGACGGTCCGATTTTGACCGCGGCCGATACCGAGAAGCTCATGCTATCGATTACGCCGGACCTTCATGTGCAGAATGTTAAGTTGAATGGCGGTGCCGACTTCGGTTTCGCGTTTCTCGACCGGGCCCGCTTCCGCGTCTCCGTGCTCAAGACCAAGGGCAACTACGGCATGGTGCTCCGCCAGATCCCGTACAAGATGTTTAGCCTGCGTGATATCGGTTTGCCCGATAAACTGCACGAGCTGCTCTACAGACCCCACGGCCTGATCTTGGTGACGGGGCCGACAGGCTCCGGTAAGTCCACGACGCTCGCCTCGATGATCAACTACATCAACGAGAACCGCGAGGGTCACATCATCACGATCGAAGACCCGATCGAGTACTATCACCCGCACAAACGCTGTATCGTGACCCAGCGCGAGGTCCATGTGGACGCGCCAAGTTTCTCGGAGGCCATCCGCCGCGCGCTTCGTCAGGACCCGGACATCATCCTCGTCGGTGAAATGCGCGATCTGGAGACGATCGAGGCCGCGATCAGCGCGGCCGAAACTGGTCACTTGGTGTTTGCGACGTTGCACACGAACAGCGCGGCCAAGACCGTTGACCGTATCGTCGATGCGTTTCCGGCCAACATGAAGGAGATGATCCGCACGCAGCTGGCCTCGTCGCTGGTGGCGGTGATTTCCCAGGTGTTGTGCAAAAAGATCGGTGGCGGGCGTATCGCCGGCTACGAGATCATGATCAACACCACGTCGATCGCCTCGCTGATTCGCGAAAACAAGACCTTCCGCATCAGCTCGGACATCCAGACTGGCGCCAACCTGGGCATGATCACGATGGATACCCATCTGATGAGCCTCGTGAACCGGGAGCTCGTCAACCCCGACGAAGCCCTCGACAAGGCGCAGGACCCCGTCGTGATGCGCGACAAGCTGCTCCAGATGGGGCACAAGTTGCGCGATATTTAAGCCCAGAGCCCGGACGGTCGACACGTCCGGGTTTTCTTTTGGTTGGATCAGCCGGATCGGCCCTGTGCGGGCAGCCCCTTTCCCCTCGGTGAACTTTCGGCCAGACCACATCGTTGTTGAGGCATTAAACCAGGCGGCGCTCGCCGAGCCTGCGGTGCTGGCGCAGCTGCATGAGTCGAGCCGGCATACAGGACAGTCCGTGTCCTCGCTGGCGCTATCGGCCCGGCTGCTGACGCGTGGCGAGCTGCTTGAGGCGCTCGGGCGGTACCTGGGCTGTGGCTGGGTCGAGATGACGCCCGAGCGTGCGCCGGCGGAGCTGGTCGGATTGCTCCCGGCAGGCTTTGCACGGCGGCATGGCGTGGTGCCGTGGCGCCGCGAGGATTCGCACGTGGCTGTGCTCGCCCGCGATCCATGCGATCCCGGGCTGGCGGGGCGGGTCGCGTTTCTCATTGGACAACCGGTACGGCTGGTGATTGCCGATCCGGCGGGCGTGGCGGGATTGGTCCAGCGGCACTACGGTGGCGAAACCGGCCCGGTGGAGACAGGCATCGGCGGGGGCGTCGGAGAGTCCAGGGAGCCCGCACGCGAGGAGCTCGCCGTGCTTGCTGCGCAGCGGAAAGTGGTGGATCTGGTCGACCGGATACTTCACCAGGCAATCGAGGAGCGGGCGAGCGATCTGCATTTCGAGCCCTTTGCCGAGGCGTTGAAAGTGCGGTTGCGGGTTGATGGGACGTTGCGCGAGATCGAGACGCTGCCGGGGGCGCTCGCGCTTCCGATCATCTCCCGCATCAAGGTGCTGGCCGATCTCGACATCGCCGAGCGGCGTACACCTCAGGACGGGCGCATCCACCACAGGCACGCGGGGAGCGCCATCGATCTGCGGGTCTCGGTGCTGCCCACCCAGTTTGGCGAAAGCGTGGTGTTGCGCGTGCTCGATCAGTCGTCGATCGGCCTCGATCTTGGCGAGCTGGGCCTGCCCGCGCAGATGCGCGCCGGGCTGGAGGAGCGGCTGGCAAGACCGTGCGGCATCCTCATCGTGACCGGCCCCACCGGCTCGGGAAAGACGACGACGCTCTACGCCGGGTTGCGCCGGCTCAACGATGGCGAGTGCAAGATTCTCACCGTCGAAGACCCCGTGGAGTACGAGATCGACGGCATCATGCAGGTGCCCGTGAACCTGCCTGCCGGGCTCACCTTTGCCTCTGCGCTGCGCGCGTTTCTGCGGCAGGATCCCGATACGATCATGGTCGGCGAGATCCGCGATGCGGAGACGGCGCAGATCGCGATCCAGGCTTCGCTCACCGGACATCTTGTGCTGACGACGTTGCACACGCCGGATGCGATGGGCGCCGTCACGCGACTGGTTGATATGGGCGTGGAACCGTTTCTATTGGGCGCGACGTTGGAGGGCGTGCTCGCGCAGCGCCTCGTGCGCCGGCTCTGCCCCGACTGCCGCCGTGAGTCGGTTTCTCTCGATGGGGCGCTCGCTGGCGAGTGGGCGCCTGTCGCGGGACCTGCGCTCACGGCCGGGTGGCGTGCCTCCGGCTGTCCGGCGTGCAGGGGAAGCGGCCACCGGGGGCGCGTTGGGATTTTCGAATGGGCGCCGGTTTTCCCGGAGTTGCGCGAGGCGATCAGCGCGGGAGCGCCAGCGCAGGTCTTGCGGCGTATCTTGTGGGAGGCTGGCTGGCGGAGCCTGCGCGACGAGGCGTGGCGTCTGGTGTGTGCCGGTGAGATTTCACTGGAGGAGGCGATGCGTTTTGTATGAGCGAGGAGTCGTGGCCAGGTGTCGCAGGGGAGGGTGGCTGGTTGCCGCGATGGCAGACGATGTGTGCACCGTGGCGGGCTGGTCTGCGCCCGATGCGCGGGCAGCTGCTGGCAGTGTGGACGCGTCAGCTGGCGGAGATGTTGCACGCGGGTGTGCCGCTGGTGCGCGCGCTGGATGTGCTTGCGCGGCAGGAGCGGAGGGACGCGGTGCGGGAGCTGACGGAGTCGCTGGCACTGGAAATCCGTGCGGGCGGGACGCTGGCGGAAGGGCTGGCGCGTCGGGCGGATGTTTTCAGCACATTGTACGTGAACATGGTCAGGGCCGGCGAGGCAGGCGGGGCGCTCGCGGCGGTGCTGGACCGGTTGGCGCGTTTTCTGGAGAACGGCGAACGGGTCCGCGGAAAGGTGAAGGCCGCGATGGTCTATCCCGCGACGATCGTGGTCGTGGCGGGTGGCATCGTGGCGGCTTTGATGGTGTGGGTGGTTCCGCGCTTTCAGGCGCTGTTTGCCGAGCAGTTGCGCGGGCAATCGCTCCCGTGGCTCACTCAGTGGGTGCTCGGGTGTGCAGAGATCCTCGGGGCTCACTGGACCTGGGTGATTGGGCTGGGCGCGCCGGCGGTTTTGGGCGTGTGGCGCTGGTGTCGCACGCCGGCGGGGCGGGCACGTTATGATGCGTGGCTGTTGCGCGTCCCTTTACTGGGCGAGCTCTGGCTGAAGACGAGCATCGCGCGGTTTGCACGGACGGCGGGGACGTTGCTCGCCAGCGGGGTGCCGATCCTGCAGGCACTGGAGATCGCGCGCGATACGAGTGGCAATGCCCCGGTGGCCGATGCGATCAGTCAGTCGGTCGGGCGTGTGCGTGCGGGGGAGTCGTTGTCGCGCACGCTCGGCGACAGCCCGCTTTTCCCCGCGATGCCGGTGAGTTTGATCGCGGTGGGGGAAGAAACGGGCGCCATGCCCGCGATGCTCACCCGGGTGGCCGACATCTACGACGAGGAGGTGGAGCGGGCCGTCGTCGGACTGACAGCGTTAATCGAGCCCGCCATGATCGTGCTCATGGCGGTGGTCGTCGGCGGGATCGTGATCGCTCTATTCCTGCCGATCGTACGGATCATCCAGGTGATGAGCGGAGGCTGAAGCGCCGTTTAGGCGTCGATTTTCTGGACGCGGGGCAGGTGGCGACCGCCTTCGAACTCGGTGGCGAGCCAGACTTTCACGATGTGAAGCGCTTCGTCCTGCGTGACGGTGCGCTCGCCGATGGAGAGGACGTTGCCGTCGTTGTGCGAGCGGTTCCAGATGGCGACTTGTTCGTTCCAGCACAGGCCGCAGCGCACGCCCTTGACGCGGTTGGCGACGATGGCCTCGCCGTTGCCGGAGCCACCCAGGACGATGCCGCGCTCGAATTCACCGCGGGCGACGGCCTCGGCGGTTGGGCGGATGAAGTCCGGATAGTCGCAGCTGGCGGCGCTGTAGGTGCCGAAGTCCCGCACGGTGTGGCCTTCTGCGAGCAGCATGGCTTTGATGGCTTCCTTGTACTGGAAGCCGGCGTGATCGGACCCGATGGCGATGGAGAACTTTTTCATGAGAGAGCGTGTGGCCGGGGCGTGATGGGCGATCCGGCAGGTGTTGCGTGTGGGATGCTTTAGGCATGCCCACGTGCCGCAACTTCTTTTTGATGGGTGCGGGCGGGCCAAGCATGTGGCTGTGCATACAATTTCTTGTCCGGGGCGGGCAACTTGGCCGGGAATGCGCCGTGGTTCCTCGAAGCGCCAACGCGGGGAACTGATAATGAGCTTCCCCGCGGCGGGCGATTGTGCAGGGTGTAGGCTCCTCTCCTTTTTATGGAAAAGACGCTCATTATTTTTAAGCCGGACTGTGTGCAGAAGAAACTCGTCGGCACGGTTCTGGACCGGTTCGAACGCGCCGGTTTTACGATCGTCGCCTGCAAGATGATGCGGCTGACGCCTGCGCTGCTCGCCGAGCACTATGCGCATATTGCGGACAAGCCGTACTACCCGCCGCTGGTGGAGTTCATGCTTTCCAGCCCGGTCGTGGTGATGGCCTTGCAGGCAGAGGATGCCGTGGCTCGTGTGCGTGCGATGCTGGGGCCCACCGATTCGCGGAAGGCGGAGAAGGGGACAATCCGTGGCGATTTTGGCACGGATGGTCGTGTGAACATCCTCCACGCCTCGGATAGCCCGGACAACGGGCTCGCCGAGATCGCGCGTTTCTTCAAGCCCGAGGAAGTGCTGGCCTGAGCGCCGTCCCTCGCACGGTTTTTTCGAACGCGCGATCCGCAGGGACGCGCGTTTTTTACTTTTGGGAAACGGTGGCGGGCCGTTTCTCGGTTGCAGTCGAGCGGGCGCTCGGCACGCGTTGAGCCCCTATGTCGCGTGGTTTGGTTTCATTCCTACTGGTCTTTCTTGTCCTGTCCGCAGCGGCTTGCCGTCACGTGCCGGTGGTGTCGCCCGGGGGAGCCGGTCTGCCTCCGCGAGCGGAGGCGCTGCAGGAGGACATGGCTGTGCTGCGCTCGCTCACGCTTCGTTCGCTCGACTGGCGCGCACGGGGGGCGCGGTTTCGCGAATCGGTCAGCGAGCGGCTTGGCTCCGGAGTGTTGACGAGTGCGGAGCTTACGCGCCTGTACCGGGGCGCAGAGGATTACGTCTTTTTGGACCGGCGGTGGGAGGCCTTGGTGGATTGCCAGGGCGATGAGGCGTGGCGACGTGCCGCGCCGGCGCTTGCTCACGATCCTCTGGCGCGGTTACAGACCAAGCTGGTGCTGGCAGCGGCCTTGATGCAGTTCGACAATTACGCCGTTGGCGTGCAGCCGTTTTTCGAGGAGCCGAAACTGCGGCGGCTGTTGCGCAGTGACCATCCGGAGGTGGAGGGCGAACTCGATGCGGCGGCGCGCCGGTTTCTGAATCCGCTGCGTAGGCAACGATTGGCCGGCGCGGTGGTCTGGTATCGCGCCGAGGGTGGAGCCGTCGAGGCCGCGACGCCAAACGAGGCGTATCTCGACGAGTTGATCCGGCAGAGCTCCGGGTATCAGTTCTTCTCCCGCGCGTTGCCCGAGCGTTTTGTGTCCGAGTGGGTGACCGGCGGGCACGCGGGGGTCGCGTTTGTGGGCGATTTGTTGCTTGAGATCGGAAAAGGCTCGATGCACGCGACCAGCGCGACGGTCGGTAATGCGATCGGGCTCGTCGAGACTCGACACGGTTACCTGAAGGATCTGCCGGCGGCGGAAAAGAGTGCGCTGGGGGCACAGTTGCGCCCGCTCGATGTGCTGCTGGAGAAGACGCCGTTTCGGCTGACCGACAAGTCGATCCCTGGGCACTACGGGCATGTGGCGGTGTGGGTCGGCTCGGAAGCCGAGCTCACGGAGCTTGGGCTTTGGGATGAGCCACTCGTGCGTCCGCATCACGCACGCATCCGCGCCGGGGCTTCGATCGTCGAGGCGCTGCGGCCTGGCGTGGAGCTCAACACGCTGGAGCATTTTCTCAACATCGACGACCTTCTCGTAATCCGCCCGCGCCCGCTGTCGCGCACGGAGACGCGTGCGGCGCTCCTTCGGACTTTCGGCCAGCTGGGCAAATCTTACGATTTCAATTTTGATGTGGAGAGCGACCGCCGGATCGTGTGCTCGGAGCTGGCGTTTGTCGTGTTTCCCGATGTGGCGTGGCCGACGACGCGCGTCCTCGGACGTTCGTCGATCTCGCCCGATCAGGTCGCGGTAAAGGCGGGGCCTGGCGGTGTGTTTACCCCGGTGATTCTATACCATGATGGAGTCCCCATTCGCGAAAAGCTTGTGGAGTCGCTCCAGTGCCTGCTGCTCGAGGATGGGTCGGCTTTGCGCGTGTTGCATCCGGATTTCGTGGGCCGCTCCGAGCGGCCAGCGGCGCCGTGAGCGAGAATTTGGAGAATGGTGCGGACAAACGGGCGGAAATGCACAGAGCTGTGAGCCCGCCTCCTGAGAATGAACATCGACGAGTATCTCACGCTTGCAGAAATCGAGGACAACCTGTGGCACGCCCGCTCCCGCCTGGCGCATGTGGAGCGTGTGCTGAAGCGGGTGGTCTCGCCGGCGCGGCCGGCGCGGGTGCTGAACGCCGGTTGCGGCCACGGCGGGGTGATGCTCAAGCTTGGGCAGCGCTATCCGAATTGGGACTGGAGCGGCCTGGACTCCTCCAGTGTGGCATGCGAGCTGGCGCGGAAACGCACTGGCTGCGATGTGCGCGAGGGCTCAATCGCGGCATTGCCCTTCCCGACGGCCTCCTTTGAGGCGGTGGTCTTGATCGATGCACTTTGCGAGGTCGAGAAACCTGAGACTGCGCTGGCGGAGGTTTTTCGCGTGCTCAAGCCCGGTGGAATTCTGGTCCTCAACATGCCAACGCGCTGGCGTGCGGGCGAAGCGGGGGGCCGGGTGCTCAGGCGCCGGCAGGCACATGCCTTTTTATCTGGCGCAGGGTTTCATGGGGTGCAAAGCACGCACTGGCACACGTTGACTGTGCCGGAGGTCTGGTCGTGGAAAAACGCGCTCAGCGGGGGCCGCCGGGCTGGCGATTTGAAGCGTCCGGCATGGCCGATTCAGCTGGCCATGCGTACGATCATGGCGGGGGAGCATGCCTGGTTGCACGCGGGTGGCCGTTGGAGCTGGGGAGCTTACTTGCTCGCAGCGGGCCGTAAGCCGCTCGTGGAAGACTGGATCTAAGACACCTCGCTCAGCACTGGGCGAGAAACGATGGCCGCGATTGCGCCTCGGAGAGCGCCGCATAGGTCGGCCGCATTTTGCCGAGCTTCTGCTCGGTCGATTTTAAACTCCTGAGCTCGGTGCGTGCCTGCCCCATCAATGTCGCGAGTTTTCGTTGCGCGGCCTGATGCGTCTCGGTGACTTCTGCGATGCGGGCACGGAAGTCGGCAGGCAGGAGCCCTTCGGCGCCCAAGTCGAGGGCGAGCGGGGTGATGCCACCGATCACGGCTTGGATATTGTCCTCCAGCGCCGCAGCTTCCTCCCAAGTCTGCTCCGTGAGTAGGGCATGTTCTTGGGAGACCAGCTCGGAGAGGGCGCCGATGAGGCGCTCAAGTTGCTGGAGTGGAGTCTGGGCCATTGAGGCGACGATCAGGCAACGCCTTGGTTTAGGGAGGCGTGGGCGCCTTCCTCCTTGCGGAGCATTTCGGCCCAGGCATCGCGGAGCTCGCGCAGGAAGCGTTCGACTTCGACGACGGGCTCGACCTGCTTCTTGAGGTTGGCCTCAAAGAGCCGGCGCGAGTAGTAATCGTAGAGGCGGTCGAGCGTCACGGAGAGCTCGCCCCCCGCCTCGTGGTTCAGCGTGGCTTGGAGCTCGGCGATGATATTCTGAGCCTTCTGGAGGTTAGTATTAATCAGCTCAAAGCGTCGGGGATTATCGTCGGGCATGCGAAAGCCCTCCTGAGCCAGGCCGAGAAACTTGAGCGCGCCATCATAGAGCATCAAGACGAGCTGGCCGGGGCTGGCCGTGAGCACGGATTGAGCCTGATAGGTACGAGCGTAACCGGATGCGACCATTGTATTATTATATAAAGTTTAAGCTTCTGCCTGTTCTGTATAATCGACGGAGGTCACGAGCATCTCGCTAAGCCGGCGGATTATCTCCTTGGGGGGATAGTTTCCATCGACTGCGAGGCGCTGGCCGTGATCGACGATTTCAGGTCTCACTTCGGGTTGATCTGCGAGGGCCGCTTGCAGGATTTCCTGGCTGGCCGAGCTAAGACGTTCCGTATCAATGGAACGTTGCGGGACGCTTACGGGCGCGTGAAGGGGGGTACCGGTTACGGCCTCTGGGCGCACGAGCGTGTCAGTCTTCGATGCAATGTTGATCATGGTAGTACGGGTTTTATTCCATACGGTCCGCCCATGACTGAATACTGGGAACGCCGTGTTTTGGATGAGTGAAGAAAGTATCGACCGGGTTGAGTATGGGTTAAATGAAAAATACGCAAAATTACCGACCGGGGAGGGTGGAGAATGCGGCGCTAGTTGCGTATGTGGCGAAGCGAGATGGGTTTTCGAGGACAGTATTGCTGTAGTCGGCCGGGGTATTGGCGGGGGCAGTGTCGATCCAGTAGCGGCGGGCCGAATTGACTACTCGTTTTTCGGTCGCCGAGAAGACTGTATCGAAAGCCCATAGGAGGCTGTTATCGACTGTGCGGGCGAGCTTTATGCGCAAGCCTATGCGCATGGGTGGGTACGGTGAGTAGCTTGTTATATCGGTGAATATAACCGCATCTACAGCATGACTGGCTGCGAGTCGGCCGAGAAAATCGTGGGGAAGGGCATCCGTCGAGTGCACCGCTTGCTTACCTGCGATCCGGGCACATTCTGCGCGCGTGAGGGGCGTGATTTCAAACTTGGAGGTTTGGCCAAGAGTGGTGCGTACGATCTCGTCGAGTTTGACCAGCTGATCGTCCGTCATCGGGACATCGGAGGCGACGGGTAGGACGAGGACTCGGCGGATTTCCGTCGGGATGCTGGGGGCCGATTGGTACGCGGCGGGGGTGAAGAATGGCCCGGTGCGCGCAGGATCTTGCAACTGCAGGGTGGAGCAGCCCGCGCTCAATCCGAGCGAGATTAGGCAGACGAATGTGGCGCGAGAGAGGCCGTTCATGGGTTAGCTATCGTCCTTCGAACTGGAATTATACAATTGGTCCAAGAGCTTCGAGGTAGAGCTCATCTTGGTCTGGTATTCGTTCATGCGCTGGAAGGCGGCCTCGAGGAGTTCGCGTTGCTGCTCGACGCGGCGTTCCAAGACTTCGATCTGGGCATCGAGGCTGGTGTTGGCCTTCGTGAGGGCATCGCGCTGGGTTTTCAGGATACCGCCGTCACCACCCTCGCCTGCGATGGTCGTGATGAGCTTGTTCAGCTTGGAGACGACGCCATCGGTGCTGGCGGAGCCAAAGAGGGTCGCAACACTGCTCGCGTTTTCGCTGAGCGCCTTGGTCAGTTTGGTCTGGTCCTTGATGAGAAGATTGTCGGACCCCGAAATGAAATCGATGCCGAGGTCGTTGAGGCGGGTGATTGAACCGGTCAGGCCGGAGACGGAGCCAAAAACGATCGAGCGAAGCTTGGTGGACCACTCTTGTACCTCGCGATTGGAGGCGAGCGGTTGCGCTGTCACTTCATCGTCGGTGGTGGAGATCTCAGTGACCGAGTCGATGTAGTCCTGGACGTTGTTATAGGCCGTGATGAAACCCTCGATCGCGGTTTGCATCGTCTTTGTATCTGCCGTGACCGAAATCGTCTCCGTGCTGGCGCTGCGGGCGGTGATGGTGAGCCCCTCGATGCCATGGGCACTGGAGTCCAAGGTGTTGGTGCTGCTCACCAAGGTCGGGCCGTCGTTGATCGTGAACAGCGCGTTTTGGCCTCGGGTCAGGGTACTGGTTGAGCCGAGCCCGAGGGCATCGACCAAGCCTCCGGCGCCTTCGCTGATGCTGATGCCGGTGTCGCCCGTCGTTTTATTTGTGAGGACGACTTTGTCGTTTGCCGCGTCGTATGAGGCCGTCACCCCTGCGCTGGAGGCGGTGATGCGCGAAAGGACGGTCGAAAGGGTGTCCGTGTTGACGTTGTAGTCGATCGAGACGCCGTTGACGCTGAAGCTGCCGTTGCCGGAGCCATCGACATTGGTGATCGAGGAACGGAGGCCGGCAGTGGCAAGGGTGGCCGAGGTATTCGTGGCGCCAAGCGAGCTGGCGCTGGAGACGGTCCCTGTGCCGTTGTTGCTCAACCGCATCGAGGTGAGGAAATTCGATGTGTCGTTGGCGGCGCCGAGGACGAGCGAGCCGGAGGCGGAGGTGAGCGATATCTTGTCGGTTGCCGAATCGTACGAAGCGGTGACATCGCCTCCCGTGGCGGTGTTGATTTTCGTAAACACGTCCTGGAGGGAGTCCGTGAGTGCGATGGTGACTTTCTCGCCATTGACGGTGAATGTCCCTGCGGTCGGCTTCACTGCCGTGACCATCGTCGCGAGGGTGACCCCCGAGACGTCCGAGGTCTGGCTCAAGCCGTAGCCGATGTCCGACGATCCGTTGCGCACGGCGGATTTCGCCAATTGCTCAATGTTCACCGTGTAGGCACCGGTCGCCGTGCCCTTATCCGCGCTGACGCTCCAAGTCGAATTGGTGGTCGTGGAGGAGGCCAGGCGGGAGTTAAAAAGGCCATCGGAGCTCAGCGCGGTGGATGCCGTTTTGAGCGACGACATGAGCGTGCCCATGTAGGCGAGCAGATCGTTTTTCTCCGTGTTGGCCTTCTGCTCTGTCTCGAGTTTCGTGATGGGAACTTTTTCGAGCTCGATGAGCTGATCGATCACGGAATCCCAGTCCATTCCTGAACTGGATGTTAAGCTGCTGAGATTAATGATGCTGCCCATGGACGTAAAATGCTTACCCGCATATCGGCGCATTGACTTGCTTTCTTAAGGGACTTGCTGATGCCGGCGCTTTGCGTGGCGTTTTGGCCTCAACGTTTGTGCCACGCGTGCCATGCTGGCTCGCCTTCCAACAGGGGCGTTTTTTTCCATTCGGGCCGCTTGCGCTTGCATCGAGCCGTGGACGTGTAACTTCAACCCCGGTCACAGACCCGGTTTGCCTTTCGAAAAGGCGGACCGAAACCTGCTCAACCTATTTAACCATTCTTCCCGCCATGATGATCTGGTTTATTCTTATCGGTATTCCCATGATATTTGGGCTGTACGCGCAGATGCGCGTGATGAGCGCTTACAACAAAAACGTGCAAATCCCTTCCCGTGGACGCATTACCGGACGCGAGGCGGCGGAGGCCGTCATGCACCGGGCGGGCATCCACGACGTCGAGATTGTCGAAGTTCCCGGTCACCTCACCGACCATTACAACCCGATGACCAAGCGCCTCGCGCTTTCCTCGGAAAACTACCATGGCACCAGTCTCGCTGCTCTGGGCGTCTCCGCGCACGAGGCCGGCCATGCCATTCAGCACAAGGTCGGGTACAGCATGATGAAGTTCCGGCAGGTGATCGTCCCGGCCGTGCAATTCGTCTCGCCGATGGCCAACTACGGCCTGCTCATCGCGATCCTGCTCATCGGCTTGTTGGGCGCAAAGGTCCTCGGCCTGCTCGTCTTGCAACTCGCCGCGATTGCTCTGGCCGCCGTCACGTTCTTCCATTTGGTCACGCTCCCCGTCGAGTTCGACGCCAGCCGCCGCGCCAAGCTCGAGCTCGTTAACCTAGGTATCCTCGACCGTGATGAAATGCCTGGCGTCGAGGACACCCTCGGTGCCGCCGCGTTGACCTATGTCGCTGCCTTTGTGGCCTCGCTGGGCAGCTTGCTCCACGTGCTCATGATTCTCGGCGGTGTCTCTCGCAGCAACGACGACTGATCCGCTCCGCCCGTTTCCTCATTCAAAACCGGTCCCGTTCTCGGGACCGGTTTTTTTGCACCAATGGGGGGGACTTCGTACTGCGGCTGTGCGTAGAAGTGCACGTGCGCCATGGTTGACCGGTGCCCCACGATTTCTTCTTTTTATCCCGGCTAGATTCTCCCGCCTAGCGGGAGTTTTTGGGTAACAAGAAAGCTATGGCGGAGCGCTTAGGGGTAGGCGCTCCGCCTCTTTTTTTGCCCCGATTTTCAGAGCGGGCGCAGGTCTTCGAGACGCCCGCAGTCGCGCCACTTCGCGCCATCCACGCGGTGGGCGCGAATCGCCGCTCCCGCCGCCGCCAGCCGCAGATAGCTGCCCGCGATGGGAAATGCCCCCGTCTCGGTCAACTCGCGAAACACCTCCGGCGAGGCCACGTGGATGCCGCAGAAGCCGAGCGGGCTCACCTCACCGTGCGGCGCGCGCACCAGCTCGTCGCCCTTGCTCGCCGAGCGCCGGCCGACCAGCCGGTTTTCCGCATCGAAAAACAGTGGCCGCGCCGTCGGTCGCGCCATCGCGGCGAGCGTGGCGAGCGCGCCCGTCTCGCGGTGCGCCCGCATGAGCGCCGCCAGATCGACCGTGCTCAACACGTCGGCGTTGTGCACGAAAAACGGCTCGCCGTCGTCGAAGAACCACGACGCCTGCTTGAGGCCGCCGCCGGTATCGAGCAGCTCAGGCTCCTCGGAGTAGGCCACGCGCCGCAGCCCGAAGTTTCCCTGGCTGGCGAGGTAGGGCGGAATCTGTTCGCCGAAATGGTGCAGGTTGACGATCGCCTCCGTCACCCCGGCCGCGACCAGCCGCCGGAGCACATGCGCGATCAACGGCTCGCCGCCGACTTCCACGAGCGCCTTCGGGCGCGTGTCGGTGAGCGGTTTCAGACGCGTGCCGCGTCCCGCGGCAAAGACCATCGCTTTCATGGGCAGCTCAGGCGGTGGGCCAGCGGGCCGATTCGCGGTGGGTCAACTCCACCGTGATGCCGGCCTGCTGGCGCAGCCACTGTGCGAGCGCCTCGGCGCAGTAAACGCTGCGGTGCTGTCCGCCGGTGCATCCGAAGGCCACCGACAGGTGCGTGAAGTGTCGGGCCCGGTAGGTCGTCAGGCTCGGCTCCAACAGCACGCGGATCTGCGCGAGGAACTGGGCCACCTCGTCGTGCTGGCGCAGGTAGTCGGCCACGTCGGCATCGCGCCCGGTGCGCGTTTTGAAACGCAGCTCGCGCCCCGGATTTGGCAGCGCGCGGCAGTCGAAGACGAAGCCGCCTCCGTGCCCCGAGTCGTCCGCCGGATAGCCTTGTTTGTAGGAAAAACTCTGCACCTTCACGGTCAGCGGCACGGGCACCTCCGCGAGCGTGCGCAGGCGCGCCGAGCCCACGAGGCGTTGCAACGCGCTCCACAGCTCGGGCAACGCCACCGGCAGCGCGCCGCCGGCCAGCAGATGCTCCAGGTTGCGCAGCGCGTAGGGGACGCTTTGCAGGAAATGCGTCTTGCGCTCGTAGAAGCCGCGATAGCCGTATGCCCCCATCGCCTGCATGAGCCGGATCAGCGAGAAACCACGGTAAAACGCCTCGAACTGCTCCGCGTCGATCGGCGTGAGCGCGGAGGCGGCACGCAGGTACTCGGCCTTGATCTCGTCGCGAAACGCGAACGGGAGGTTCGCCTTGGCGTCGAGCAGCAGCGATGCGAGGTCGTAGGGCAACGCGCCGCGCCGCCCGCCCTGATAGTCGATGAACCACAGCTGCCCGTCGCGCACCATGATGTTTCTCGACTGGAAATCGCGGAAGAGGAAGTAGTCGGCGGGCGCTTGGAGCAGGTAGCCGATGAGCGCATCGAAATCGTTTTCCAGCCGCTGCTCGTGAAAGGGCACCTGCGCGAGCTTCAGAAAGTAGTATTTGAAGTAGTTGAGGTCCCAGCTCATCGAGCGCCGGTCGAATGCGCTGTGCGGGTAGCAGAGCCCGTAGTCGAGGTGCTTGCCCGCCACGATCTGCATGCGCGCGAGCTGGCCGACGGCCTGTCGGTAAACCGCGGCCACCGGCGCCGGGATTTCCTCCGATTGCCCGCGCTCCTTTTGCAACAGGTCAAACAGCGTCGTGTCGCCGAGGTCTTCTTCGAGGTACACGCCCTGCGCCAGATCCTCACCGTAGATTTCCGGCACCGGCAGGCCGGCTGCACGGAAGTGTTTTGTGAAGCCCACGAAGGCCGCGTTTTCCTCGCGCTCGTCGTACTCCACGCCGACGGCCGACTGCCCGTTCGCCCCATGCAGCCGGTAGAGTTTGCGGCTCGAACCGTGCGCGCGCAGCTCCTGCGTGGCGGCAGGCGGCGCTCCGAAGCGTTGCGTGAAAAGTTCGGCGAGACGGACGTGCATGGCGGCAGCGTGGAGGATTTATCCCCTTGGGGTCAGCCCTAGATTTGCGCGAAATGGTTTTGTGCGGCGCACGTGTGGCGTGCGTGTGAAGTGGCGAAACTTTGGCATTGCGACGCCACCGACGGCCCACACCTTGCCGGTGTTGCCCCCACGGAGAGGTGGCAGAGTGGTCGATTGCGGCGGTCTTGAAAACCGCTGAGCCCGTCAGGGTTCCGGGGGTTCGAATCCCTCCCTCTCCGCCAGTTTTAATTCCCCAGTGCTCAGCATGGCGGGTAGCCGGCGACGGGCTGGCAAACCCCGCAAAAAAACGCCCGAGCGCAAAGGGCTCGGGCGGTGTGTTGACAGGAGGACTCTGGCGCGTGGCCGGAGCCAGGCGCGTTCAGCGCTCGAAGAGTTTTACGGCCTGGCAGATTCCGATGTCGGCGGCACGGAGCGCATGGAGGGCTTTGTCCATGTCGTCGAAGCGGAAGACCATGATGGCGGCCGTGCCGGGACGCTCGGCAAAGGCGTACATGTATTCCACGGAGACGCCGGCTTTCTCGACGGCGGCGAGCACGGTGGCGAGGCCGCCGGGGCGGTCGGGCACTTCGAGGGCGACGACTTCCGTCGTGGTCGAGGCGTAGCCGGCGGCGGCGATGGTCGTCTTGGCTTTTTCAACGTCGGGCGTGAGCAGGCGCAGCAGGCCAAACTCGCCGTTGTCGGAGAGCATGAGCGTGCTGAGGTTCACGCCGGCGGCGGCCAGGCTGTGGGCGAGGGCGGACAGGCGGCCGGGGCGGTTTTCGAGAAAGACGGAGATTTGGGTGAGTTTCATGGTGGGGTAGTTTCCAGTTTAGGCACCGAGGTTGCGTTGGTCGAGCAGGCGCTTGGCTTTGCCTTCGCTGCGCGGGAGCGAGCCCGGCTGCGAGAGCGTGACCTCGGCGTGCAGGCCGGTGATCTGCTCGATGTTTCGCGCGAAGCGTTTTTGGAGCTGGTCCATCTCGCCGACGCGGTCGCGCAGCATCTCGGCCGTGACTTCGACGCGGACTTCCATCTGGTCGAGGCCGGAGCGGCGGGTGAGCACGATCAGGTAGTGGGGCAGGGAGGCCTCAGTCTTGAGGAGCGCGGTTTCGATCTGCGAGGGGAATACGTTTACGCCGCGCAGGATGAACATGTCGTCGCTGCGGCGGCTGATGCGGCGGATGCGGCGCAGGGTACGGCCGCAGGCACAGGGCTCCGTCTCCAGCGCGGTGATGTCGCGTGTGCGGTAGCGGATGGCCGGCATGGCCTGCTTGCTCAGGGTGGTGAAAACGAGTTCGCCTTCCTGACCGTCGGGCAGCGGTTCGAGCGTCTGCGGATCGACGATTTCGACGAGGAAGTGGTCTTCGAAGATGTGCGGGCCCTGGCGGCACTGGCACTCGTTGCCCACGCCGGGGCCGATGATTTCGGACAGGCCGTAGATGTCGAAGGCCTGGATGCCGGTGGCGTTTTCGATGTACTCGCGCATCTGGTTCGTCCACGGCTCGGCGCCGAAGACGCCGCGCTTCACCTTCAGGTCGCGCTTGAAATCGATGCCCATCTTCTGGGCGACTTCGATGAGGTGGATGAAGTAGCTGGGCGTGGCGCAGATGCCGGTGACGCCAAAATCCTTCATCACCATGATCTGTCGCTCGGAGTTGCCGCCGGAGATCGGGATGACGGTGGCGCCGATGGCTTCCAGACCGGCGTGCAGGCCGAGGCCGCCGGTGAACAGACCGTAGCCGTACATGTTGGATACGATGTCGCCGCGGGTGAAGCCGGCCGCGTAGAGCGAGCGCTTGATGACCTGTTTCCAGACCTCCATGTCCTGCTCGGTGTAGCCGACGACGATGGGCTTGCCGGTGGTGCCGCTGGAGGCGTGCAGGCGGACGACCTCGCTCATCGGCACGGCGAAGAGGCCGTACGGGTAGGTGTCGCGCAGGTCGGACTTCGTGGAGAAGGGGAGCAGGCGCACATCGGCGAGCGT
>MWDT01000003.1 GCA_002070825.1 Verrucomicrobia bacterium ADurb.Bin122 | reverse complement strand
GATAAAGCCGGGCCAAACTGGCACACAATAACTACAACCCACCCACCCAAAATATACACTAACAGTTTAAAAACAAATAGATACATAGTAATAGAGGAATTATTAGCAGCCGCCACAGGTAAAAGTATTTCTTTTAAGTTCGATTAGGTTGACCTAATCGCCCCTTGACGCCCCGCCCACGCGGCCCACCAAAGCCACATATCACCATAGAACAATGCGTTAAAAAACCGTGCCAAGTTGAGAAACACTAAAAAGCCCTCGTCAGGGAGCGCGAAGCGCAAGCCGACGAGGGCCAAAATCAGGAGCTTACCAGGCGCCTCACTCCTCCTGCACCCACTTCAGAATCGTCGTACTGTTCGGCGGTAACGTGAGCGATACCGAATGTTCGAAGCCATGCGCGGGGATCGGCTCTGCTTGCACTCCGCCATTATTGCCCACCCCCGAGCCGCCGTAATACTGGCTGTTGGTATTGATCACCTCACGCCAGAAGCCCTTTCGGGGTACGCCCACACGATAGCCCGAACGTTGCGTCGGCGTGAAATGCCCGGCGACGAGGAAATAGGTCATCTGAAACGGATCGCTCCGGAGGTAGGCGATCACGCTCGCGTCGGCATCATGGCAGGCAACCCAGCGAAAACCTTGCGAGTTGAAGTCGTTGGCACTGAGCACGGGTTCACTCGTGTACAACCGGTTCAGATCGCGCACCAACAGCCGGATGCCCTCGTGGTCGAGGTACTGGAGTAAACGCCAGTCGAGTCCGGTCGTGTAGTTCCATTCGCTGCTCTGGCCAAACTCGCAGCCCATGAAGAGCAGCTTTTTGCCCGGCCAAGCCCACATGTGTCCGTAAAGCGACCGCAGATGCGCGGCCTTTTCCGAGATGTGATACGCGCCCATTTTGATCAGGAGCGACGCCTTTCCATGCACGACCTCATCGTGCGAGAGCGCCGTCACGAAATTCTCGGTGAACTGATAAAGAGCCCCAAAGGTGACATCGTTGTGGTGCCATTTGCGGTGCACCGACTCCTTGGAGAAGTAGCGCAGGTTATCGTGCATCCAGCCCATGTTCCACTTGAGGTCGAAGCCCAGGCCACCGTCCTTCGTCGGCTTCGTCACACCGGAAAACGCGGTCGACTCCTCGGCGACCATCAAGGCGCCCGGATAGTAATGGTGGACGAGGTCATTGGTCCGTCGAAGGAAATCGATGGCTTCCAGATTCTCCCGCCCGCCGTACTTGTTGGGAATCCATTCGCCGGCCTTGCGGGAGTAATCGAGGTAGAGCATCGAGGCGACCGCATCGACGCGCAGCCCGTCGATGTGAAACCGGTCAAACCACGACAATGCACTCGCGATCAGGAAACAGCGCACCTCGTTGCGGCCATAGTTAAAAATCAAGGTACCCCAGTCTTGGTGGGCGCCCTGCCGAGGGTCGGCGTGCTCGTACAAGTGCGATCCATCAAACTCGGCCAGCGCGAAACTATCGCGAGGGAAATGCGCCGGCACCCAATCGACGATCACTCCAATCCCGCGCTGGTGGAGGTAATCCACGAAAAACGCGAAATCCTCGGGCGTGCCATAGCGCTGCGTCGGCGCAAAAAAGCCCGTCACTTGATAGCCCCACGAGCCATCGAAGGGGTGCTCGGAAATCGGGAGCACCTCGACATGCGTGAAACCCATCTCGACAAGGTAATCGGCCAACTCCGGCGCCAACTCACGATAGGTCAGCACACGGTTCGCATCGCCCGCCTTCCGCTTCCACGAACCGACGTGCAATTCGTAGATCGAGATCGGGCGATCCAGCTTCGTCGCGGCCTCCTCGCGGCGCTTCATCCACGCCTCGTCGCCCCAGGCATGCTTGGTGGGGTTGCACACAATCGAGGCATTATTCGGCGGCGCCTCGAAGTACGTGCCATATGGATCGGTCTTCAGGTGGATGTTTCCCGCCTGGTCGCGGAGCTCAAACTTGTACAACTCACCCTCGCCCAGTCCGGGGACGAAAATCTCCCAAACGCCCGAGGCACCCAGCGGGCGCATCGGGTGAAACCGCCCATCCCACGCGTTGAAGTTGCCCACGATCGAGACGCGGGCCGCCGAGGGCGCCCACACCGAGAAAGCGACGCCCGACACGCCCCCCAGATTGCGCACCTGCGCACCGAGCTTGTTGTAGATCCGGTGCTCGTTACCCTCGTTAAACAGATACAGATCCTGAGCCCCGAGCGTCGGCAGAAACGAGTACGGGTCGAAAAACTGGCGCACCTCTCCATTGCCCAAGGTCGCCCGCAACATGTAGCGGAAATGTTTTTTGCGCCGCGCAATGAACCCTTCGAAAAAGCCCTCGCCGAGCGCCTTCATCGGCCAGCTCGTCTTCGATTCCCCACTGGCATCGACCACCTCGCACGCCACCGTGTCGCGCAAGAACGCCCGCACCGCCAGCCCCTTCACCTTGGCCTGCGTCCCGGCGTGCATGCCGAGCCAGTCATGCGGTTGCGCCTGGGTAGCCGTGTAAAACTTCTTCAGTTCAATTTTGGGAATCATGGGGAAATCGCGTTGCAGTGGCGCTGCACCGTGTAGCGCATCGCACGAACCGTCTAGCTTTTACTGGAGCTTTACTCAAACGCACCCACTGCCACGCCACCCGGCGTCCCCCTTTTTCAGCGTGGCGCCTCCGGGCTTGCTTGCGTGAGACGCGAGCCCTTTGCTGCGCCGCGTGATGCGTCACTCGCGTTTCCTCCTCCCACTTCTTTTCACGGCAGCAGTCCAGCTCTCCGCAGCCCTGCCCACGGACAAAAAGATCGAACTCACCGCGCCGAAGCAGGACTACGACCTGCAAACCAACGACGCCGTCTTCAGCGGCGGAGCCTTCCTGCGCTACGGGGATGCCGTGCTCACCGCCGACGAGATTCGCTACAACACCAACACCGAGCAGGCCACCGCCACCGGCCAGGCCGTGCTCACCATGGGCGAGCGGCGCCTCCTCGCCGACAAGATCACATACAACGTCGCCTCCGGCGCCTACACCGTCGAAGACCTCCGCGTTGGCCAATACCCACTCTACCTCCAAGGCGCTTCCGCCGAAGGCACCAAGGAGCAACTCACGATCCACGACGCCACCGTGACGTTCCGCGAGCCCGGCCCGTGGGCCCCCGCCCTCTCCGCGAAAAGCCTCACCTATAATTTCGACCAGCGCCTCCGCGCCGAGCACGCCCGCATCGGTGTGCAAAACGCCAAATTCGTCTCGCTGCCCGGCTTCAACCAGCCCGTCAAAGACCCATTCTGGTCGTTCCTCTCCCTTGGCGCGGGCTTCAGCAATCACCTCGGCGCCTACCTCGACCTCGGTGCCCGCGTCCCCGTGGCCCCTGGCGTGAAATTCGGCGGCGACCTCAGCCTCTACTCCAAACGCGGCGTCCTCGTCGGCCCCGCCGCCACCTACCGCCGCAATACCGGCACCGATCAGGAAGTCTTCGGCAAGGTCAGCTCCGGCTACATCCACGACTCCGGCGACCGCGACATCGACATCCTCGGTGAAGCCATCGACGCCGACCGCGGTTTCTTCTCCTGGCAACACCACCAGAGCTTCAACGAACACCTCACCCTCGACGGCCTCTTCAACTACTGGAGCGACTCCGAAGTCCTCCGCGATTTCCGCTCCGACACCTTCTACGAGACGCAGACGCCCGACAGCTACTTGGAAGCCGCCTACACCGGCACCAACTACCAAGTCTCCCTCTTCTCGCGCATCCAACCCAACACCTACCACACCGTCCAGGAACGCCTCCCCGAGCTGCGTTTCGACCTTTTCCCCTTCGCACTTCCCGCCGGCTTCTATCAACGCTTCGAGAGCAGCGCCGCCATCCTCCGCGAGGACGACCCGTACGGCACCGCCGCCACCCTCAAGAGCCGGCGCGTCGATGCCTACTACGCACTCAGCCGCCCCTTTGCCCCGCAAGAATGGCTCAGCATCACCCCCATCGCCGGCGGCCGCGTCACCTACTACGACCGCACCACGCCTGGCTCCGGCAAAGACAACTATGACCGCTGGCTCGGCGAACTCGGCGTCGACGCCAAACTCCACGCCAGCGCCACCTACGAGTATAAGAACGAACGCTGGCACATCGACGGGCTCCGACACCTCATCACCCCGCGGCTCTCCTACCGCTACGTTCCGGAGGCCGAGGACGGCCGACGCTTCATCCCGCAAATCGACCGCGAGACCTTCACCACCTACCTCCGCCCCCTCGGCCTCGGCGATACTCGCAACATCGACGATCTCCACGCCACCAACACCCTTCGCCTCGGCTTCGACAACACCCTCCAGACCCGCGACGGCGCTTACGGATCGCGCGACCTCGCCGTCCTCAATCTCGCCAACGATTTCCGCTTCGACCAGCGCGACGGCGAACGCGACGTCTCCGAAACCCACATCGAGCTCGGCGTCATGCCCGCACGCTGGCTCCAGTTCGACCTCTACGACACCTTCGCCCCGCAGGGCCTCCAACATCGCTCCCTCTCCGCAGGCATCACCGTCCGCGATGGCGACGCCTGGGCTGTCCGCCTCGGCACGCACTTCCTCAGCCGCGTGATCGACCCCGAAGACGAAGGCATCGAAACCTACTCGCTCGAAGCCCGCACCAGGCTCAACGAAGTCTTCTCCCTCTACGGACGCGTCACCTACGACATCCGCAACGAACGCTTCGACGAGCAGCGCTACGGCATCTACCACAACCTCGATAACACTTGGCGCATGCGCTATGCCGTCAGCATTTACAACGGCCGCCGCCGCGAAAGCCACTTCGGCTTCAACATCAACATTGAGACCATCGGCTTCTAAGCCCGCGCAGGCGTGAGCATCGCCCATAGCCAGCGCCTGACGTTTCTCCGCCTCCTCGCCGCGCTGCGCCCGCACTGGCGCAGCGATGTCGCCCTGCCCGCGCGCATCCAAACCGCACTCCGCGGCGAGCGAGGAGTCGGATCGCGCGACCGCCGCCTCTATCGCGAGCTCCTCTTCACCACCCTCCGCCACCTTCCGTGGCTGGAGCATTGTGACGACGACACCCTCGTCAGCCGGGTCGCGACCCTCGCCGCGGATACCCGCGCCACACACGGCTTCAGAGAAACCTTCGCCACGCCCGATTCGCTCGCCGGGCTCGACCGCACGCAATTATTGCCCGACTGGTTCCGCGCCGAGTGCCCCGCCGCATTCGAGCCACACCAGCTCGATACCCTGCTCACGCGCGCCCCGCTTTGGCTGCGCCTGCAAACCGACACTCCGGACGAAGTGTTCGCCGACTGGACCTCCCGCCAGTGGCAATGGACGCCGTCTCCGACCCTCGACGGCGCAGTCCGCCTCCACGATGAAGTCGACGTCACCCAGACCGAGCCCTACGAGCGCGGACAAATCGAGGTTCAGGATCTCGGATCGCAACTACTCCTCGCCGCCGTCGCCCCCCAGCCCGGCGGACGTTGGCTCGATGCCTGCGCCGGCGCAGGCGGCAAAACGCTCCAACTGGCGCGCCTCCTCGGCCCGACCGGTCGCATCGCCGCCCACGACATCCGCCCCGCCGCACTCGCCGAGCTTCAGATGCGCGCGCGGCGCGCCGGCGTCGCATCTAGGATTGAGACCACGGGAGCGCCCTCTGGCCTGTTCGACGGCGTCCTCGTCGATGCGCCGTGTAGCGGCTCTGGCACTTGGCGCCGCTCCCCGCACCTCAAGTGGGTGACCACACCGGCCACCATCACACGCGCCGCGACCACCCAGCGCACCCTTCTCGATCGATTCGCAAGGCACGTCCGCCCCGGCGGACAGCTGGTGTACGCCACCTGCTCGCTCTGCCATCAGGAAAACGAAGCCACCGTCGCACACTTTCTGGAGACTCACCCCGAGTTCGCCCCCGCCCCCTTTGCGCAGACCTTCGGGCTCACGCCCACCTCCCACGGCCTCACCATCTGGCCGGCCGCGCACGACACCGACGGCTTCTTCGTCGCGCACCTGCGCCGCCGCACGGTTTGATTTTTCAATTGCCGCGACAATTCCGCCGCCAAGCATCGCCACTCCGTGCTTCCCGACGCCGAATATCGTATCAAGCTGCCGGTCTTCGAAGGCCCTCTCGACCTCCTCCTCTTTCTCATCCGGAAGAACGAGCTCGATATCTACGATATTCCCATCGAGTCCGTCACCCGCCAGTACATTGACGCGCTGCACACCATGCAGCAGCTCGACCTCGAAGTCGCCGGCGACTTCTTCGTCATGGCGGCGACCCTCATGGAAATCAAAAGCCGCATGCTCCTCCCGCGCGGCTCCGCGGCCACGGACCCCGAGGCCGACGATGAAGCGGTCGATCCGCGCTGGGAACTCGTCCACCAACTCATCCAGTACAAGAAGTTCAAGGAGGCCGCCGCCAAACTCGACGAGCTCAGCCGCTCCCAGCACGACCTCATGGAGCGCTACGTCGAGTCCGCCAGCGTCAAACTCGACGAGCGCCCCCTCAAAAACGGCGACCGCATCGAGCTCTGGAACACCTTTAACATCATCCTCCGCCGCCTCGCCGAGAAACTCGTTGTCGGCGAGATCAAGGACGAGCAGGTCACCGTCGCCGACCAGATGGAAATGATCCTCCAACGCGTCCGCACCGAAAAGACCTTCCTCTTCACCGAGCTCTTCCCAGGTAAAATCACCCTGCGCGTGCTCGTGGCCACGTTCATCGCCGTGCTTGAGTTGACCCGCCTCCGCCGCCTGCGCGTCGCCCAAGACGAAGCGTTTTCCGACATCCACATTCACGCCGTCGAAGAGGTCGCCCTCGACCCACTCCCGCCGGCCGAACCCTCCGCCGACGCACTCATCTCGTGAGCAAGGAAAACACCACACCACGCGCCTCCGGACTTCTCGGCGTCGGCCTCGACGCCACCGATGGGCACAAACGCATCACCCGTGGCGAAAAATTCGTCCTCGTCGGCGGCTCCGAAGAAACCCACGGACGCATGACAGAAACCGTCATCAAAACCTTCGAGGAGCTCAAACGCCGCGACAAAGACCTGCATCAGGTCGAGCCCAAGGAGCTCGCCGACATCCTCCACAAATCCACCCCCCGCTAGACCCACGCGATTGCGTTTGGCGGCAAAGCCTTTTCACTCTCAGCACAACCCACCCATTATGGCAGACAACATCATCAATCTTTCCTCTGAAACCTTCGAAGAAGTCATCGCCAGCGCGACGACCCCGGTCCTCGTCGATTTCTGGGCTCCTTGGTGCGGGCCCTGCAAGGCGATCGCCCCCATCCTCACCGAGCTCGCCACCGAGTTTTCCGGCAAACTCCGGATCGCCAAGGTCAACATCGACGACGACGGCAACGACACCATCGCTGCCAAGTTTGGCATCCGCGCCATTCCCACCATGCTGCTCTTCAAAAACGGCAAAGTGGCCGAGCAGATCGTCGGCATGGTGCCCAAGGCATCCCTACAGGACAAAATCAAAGCCCAGCTCTGAGCTGCTACTCGCCCCCTTCGACCCGCCGATTCCGGCGGGTTTTTTATTGTCCGCACACGAGCCAACCGGAAAGGCCCAGGGCATAGGCCGCCAAGTACATCCCGGTAAACCCGAGGAGCCGGATTAGCGCCTGGGGCGACTCCGCCCGCCGTAACATCCTGAACTGCCGCCAGGCTACCCAGCCGCCCACACAGACCAACGGTGCGAGCCAGCCCCACGCCCCGAGGCCCGATACCGCCAACCAAACGGGCACCCCAAGCGCCACCGCATGAGCCAGCAAAAACTGACCCTGCGCAAAATTGCGACCAAACCGCACCACCAACGTGCGTTTTCCTGCCACACGGTCGGTCTCCACATCCCGGTAATTGTTGGCAACAAGGATATTTGCAGCCAAGGCGCCAATCGCCACCGCGACCGCCCAGACATCCCGGGTGGGCCAGCCCGCCTGCACAAAAAACGTAGCCCCCACCGCCACCAATCCGAAGAAAATAAACACAAACACATCGCCCCAACCGTGATAGCCGAGCGGATAAGGCCCGCCGGTATACGCGATTCCACAAACCACGCTCGCGACCCCGACACCGATCAACCACCAGCCCCCCCAAGCTAAAAGCGACAAGCCAACGAGGAACGCCAAACCGAAGGCCCCGTACATCGCCCGGCGCATCGTCGCGGGCGACACCAGCCCGGCCGCCACGGCCCTCCGGGGGCCCACCCGCGCCGCCGTATCAGCGCCCTTCACGAAATCAAAATAGTCGTTGGCGAAATTAGTCCCGATCTGGATCAGCAGGGCAAAGCTCAGGCAAATCGCCGCCGCCAGCCAATCGACATGCCCAGACCGCCAAGCCAACGCCGTGCCCACAATGACAGGAGCCACCGCCGCCGGCAATGTACGCGGGCGCGAGGCCTCCACCCATATCCGCAATTTCGAAGGAGTGTCGGTCACAGGGAGACCAAAACAAAACGTTCCGGCCCTGTGTCAAAGTCGGAACGCCCGCCCGGCTAGAACTTCATCTCGCCATGCAGCAGGCGGTCGCCCAGCAACTTGCTCGCACGTTCCAGAACCTCCGGCATCGCCGCATCAAGCGTCTCAGGCGTGAACCCCCACTCGATCAAAACCGGCGAGTTGAAATCGAACAAAAATCCATCTTCGGCAACGCCTGCGCCAATCGACGCCGCGATGTACTTGCCGGCATGCACATGCACCGTCAGCCCCAAAACCGCCTCCGGCATGTCCGGCGTGGGCGTCTGCGTGCGAGTGACTGCCACAAGCGACGGCGGGAAATTCCAACGGCGCAGGAGCTCCGAGCCGACCTCCATGTAATCGAAGCCGAGAATCTCCTTTTCGGCGTGGTCCCACGAGCAATGGTGCAACGCACAATACTGCCTCATGGCCGGGAAATTCTCGGCGCAGGAGTACGCGATCGCGAGCTTGCCGATCTCGATGAGCAACCCGGCGGTATAGGCCGTCGAGGGATCGACCCGCCCCGTCTGCCGGGCCAGATACTCTGAAGCGACCGCCGTCACGAGCGAACGCCGGCAAAAATCTCCGGGCTCCCACAAAAAGCCGCCGACGGGAAAACTCATCCAGCGACCGGCCAGCGACAATGCGGCCAGGCGATAAATCTCCCTTGAGCCCAAGCGCACGACCGCCTCAGCAATCGACTCGACACGGCGCCCGGACGCCCCAAAGAACGCCGAGTTTGCGATGCGCAAGGTCCCACCAGCCAGCGCAGTGTCCATGCAAATGATCTCCTCAACGTCCTGCGACGAGGAGTTCTCATCCTCCAGCACCTTGATCAGGCGGGGAAGCAAAACAGGAGAGCAAGGCAGCCGCTGAGCTCGCTCGCAGACTTGTGTGATGGTGGGGATGGACATGAATCGGGGTAAACTTGGCGGCGGCTCAGGACGCAGAACCTGTAGCAAAAAGCGACGCCGGGTCGAGAATGAGTGCGATATTTCCATCGCCCAAAATCGCGCCACCGGCAACACCGATCATCCCCTGCAGGAAGGCCCCCAGATTCTTGATCACCACTTCCTGCTTGCTCACCATCTCATCGACGAGCAGCGCGGCGACGCGACCATTGGCCTCCACGATCACCACAATGCCATCCCACGGGTCCTCAATCGCCCCAGTGATTCCAAAGCGACGGTGGAGCCGGTGCAGCGGAATGATCCGCCCACGATGATCCATCAATTCACCGCGCCCATGGACGGACGAGAACATGCCCTTTTCCGGGCGCAAAGCCATCTGCACCGAGGTGCTCGGCAGGATAAACCGATCCACGCCCACCCGTACGACGAGGCCGTCGATGATGGCCATCGTCAGCGGCAGCTTGATGCGGAAGATCGTCCCGCGGCCCACCTCGCTATCGATTTCCACCTTGCCACGCAGTTTCTCGATGTTGCGTCGCACCACATCCATGCCCACGCCACGACCGGAGACAGCGGTCACCTTCTCTGCGGTCGAAAAACCAGGCAGGAAGATGAAGTTGAGAATCTCCTCCTTGGGGTACTGGGCGTTTTCCGGCACCAGTTTATTTTGCCGGGCCTTCGCCAATACCTTGGCCGGATCGATACCGTGGCCATCGTCGGTCAGCTCAATGATGATATTGCTGCCCTGATGGTAGGCCTTGAGTTGGAGCGTGCCGTTCTCCGATTTGCCAGCGGCGAGGCGCTCCGCAGGCGTTTCCAGCCCATGGTCCAGGGAGTTGCGAACCATGTGGACGAGTGGATCGGCAATTTCCTCGACGACCGTGCGGTCGACTTCGGTCTCGTCGCCACTTGTCACGAACGTCACCTTCTTGCCGAAATCGCGGGCCAGATCGCGCGCCAGGCGCTCCATCTTCTGGAACGTCGGCTTCACCGGCACCATGCGCAACGACATCGACGTGTGCTGCAAATCCTTGGTGATGCGACCGAGCTGGGCGACATTGCGCTGCAACGGCGAGCCATCTTCGGTGACCGCGCGGGCGGATTCGACGAGCTGGCTCTGCACAATAACGAGCTCGCCGACCACATCCATCAGGCTGTCGAGCTTTTCGGTGTTCACACGCACCGTGCTCGCCACACCCGGAGGCGTCACTGCGCCACCTGCTTTCGGGGCGCTGGCGGTCTTGGCAGCCGCGACAGGCTCTTCCGCCGCAACGACAGGCGACGCGGGAGTGGCCGCAGCGACGGCCGGAGCCGGGGGCGGCGTCTGGGCAGCCACAGGCGCAGGGACCTGCACCGCGACGACGGGCGGTGGCGCAACCGGCTGGGGCGCAGGCACCGCCACGGGGTTGGCCGCCAAAAGCTTCACCGTGCGAATCAGATGGCTGACGGGAATGATCTCATCAGGTTGCTGGCCGGTCTCGAGGGCCCGCGTGATCTGTTGCACCATCGCCTGCACGGCATCTCGGCTTTGCAAAACCGCGGTGATGATGGTGGGGTTGAGCCGTAACTCATTGTTGCGAGCCTTGTCGAGGAGCGACTCCACCTCATGCGTCAGGATGTGCATGGGCTTGAGCTGCAAAAAGCCGGAGACGCCTTTGATCGTATGGAAGGAGCGGAAGATCGAATTGAGAGCGTCCCGATCATCGGGAGTCGTGTCCAAAGTGAGCAACGCGGCCTCAATCTGCGAAAGGTGGTCAAGCGCCTCGGCATGAAACTCGCCGAGCAACTCCTGGTTCTCCTCCATGTGGAGATCGAGAAGCGTGTCCACCGAGGGATCGAGGCCCGCCGGCGCCGAAGCACTCGGAGCGGGAGCGGGCTTGGCTTCCACGGCCTGGCTAGAGGGCGCAGGTGCAGACACCGTCCCACCACCCAGAGCTGGAACGGGTTGGCCGGCCTTGAGCGCCGCCAATGTCGAGGGCAACCAGCGCACCAAATCGCGCACCGCGGTCAACGTCGGCTCATCGAACGGCAGGGCGGAATCGAGTCGCTGCTCCAGCTTGGCATGCAACTCCTTGACGGGTTTCAGTACGACCGGCTCCAAGCTGGCCTGTTCAGCCAGTTCGCCGATCAGGCTGTACGTCGGGATCAGCCCTTCATCGCTGCCGGCTTGCGCCAGGACAGATTCGGCTGCGAGGCGGTTGATCGTGTCTTCAAAGGCCGAAAGGGTTTCTTGAGGGATAGGCATGCCGCGGAAAGAGTGTTTACTAACTTCGGACGACGCCGGGAAAACTTTATGGTTTTCCGGTTAAAGCCGGTATCCGTTGGGTCGATTATCCCCCAGTCACCGGACTCCACTGCGTCCAGCCAAGCTTCAAAGAATATGACAACCTCCGCTCCCTCCAAAGAGTTTAAAACAGCAGCCACCGCGACGAAGTACCTGACGGTCACTCTCGAAAATGAGAGCTACGGGATGGCGGTACTCAAGGTTCGCGAAATCATCCGCCTCCAGAAAATCACCCCGGTCCCCCAAATGCCGGCTTACGTGAAGGGTGTCATCAATCTGCGCGGCCGCGTCATTCCCATCGTCGATCTGCGTCTCAAGTTCGGCCTGAAAGCCGAAATTGCCGACCGCACCTGTATCGTCGTCGTCCAAGTGAGCCTGCCCACCGGCACCAATGTCCAGATGGGGCTCATCGTCGACAGCGTCGAAGAAGTCGTCACCCTCAACTCTGATGAGATTGAGCCGACGCCTGAGTTTGGCACCAAGATCGACACGACCTACCTGCTCGGAATGGCGAAGGTGAAGGGCGTGGTAAAAACCCTCCTCGATATTGATCGCGTCATTGCCCCCGAGGCTGTCGAGCGCATGGCTCGCGCAAGCTAAGCGCCTTCAAAGCAAAGGCACAGAGCCATCAAGACAGGCGAGGCATCCCCTCGCCTTTTTTGTTGCCCGGCTGACGCATCAGGGCACGGGGAAAATCCCATCAGGGACAACTGCACCACGCCAGGTGCGAAGCGATCACACCTCGTCGAGGACGATGCGGAGACGTTCGCAGATTTCGTCGAGCCGGTACGGTTTGGCGATAAAGTCGCGCTGACCGAGCTTGGTGAGCTCGCTGCGCAGCTCCTTGGTGATGTGCCCGCTCACGACCAGCACACGAACCTGCGGCCGCAAACGTTTGAGCTCCCGATACACATCGAGCCCCGCTAGCTCCGGCACATTCAGATCGAGCAACACCGCATCGATCACGTTTTGCCGGTCCTCAATGTAGCGCACCGCCTCCCGCCCATCGGCGACACAGTGGACGCGGTACCCGCACGGTTCGAGCACGCCGGTGAGCAACCGGCGCAAGCTCATCTCATCCTCGACGATCAACAACGATTCGGACCCGTGGGGCAGCACATCCGACCGCCTGCCCGCGGGCGCTTTGGCAAACGGATCCGCCGATTCGCCCGACGCTGGCAGATACACCGCAAAGGTCGTACCGGTGTCCGTCGAGCTCTCAACGTCGAGCACCCCATGGTGGTTGAGCACGATGCTGTAGACCATGGACAACCCGAGCCCGGTGCCGCCGGAGTTCTGTTTCGTCGTAAAAAACGGCTCGAAGAGGTGCGACTTCGCTTCGTCCGAGATACCAGACCCGGTGTCCGAGATACGGAGGCACACATAGCGCTGATCGGGATCGGCCCCGAGTTTAGAAATCTCTGCACCCGAAACCGCGCGCGTCGCCAGAGTGAGCCGGCCGCCCTTGGGCATGGCATCGCGCGCATTCACGCAAAGGTTCATGATGATCTGCTGCAGCTGATTCGGGTCTGCGGGAATCGAGGGCAGGTCCTCATTGAGATCGTAATCAATCGTGATCGTCCGAGGAAACGTCTCGCCGACGAGCGAACCGAACTCGCGCACGACCTTGTTGAGCGAAACCGCGCGCAACCGGACCTCGGCTTTGCGGCTAAACGAGAGGATGCGCTGCACCAAGCCCGCCGACCGCTGCGTCGCACTGTGAATCTCGTGCAGATGGCGCCGCAGCGCCTCGTCGGCGCCCGCGCCCGACACCCGCGCGAGGCACACCTCCGTGTACCCGCTAATGATCGCCAAGAGGTTGTTGAAATCGTGCGCAATCCCGCTCGAAAGCGTCCCCAGGCTCTCCATTTTTTGTGCCTGCCGCAGCTGGCTTTCCAAGCGCTTGCGCTCGGTGATGTCTTCCTTGAGGCAAAGAAAATGCGACACGCCACCGCGTCCGTTCGCAACCGGCGAGACAAGGGCGGACTCCCAGACAAACGTCCCGTCCTTTCGGCGCGTACGAAGTTCACCGCGCCAGTCCCGACCGGAGTGAATCGTCTCCCAAAACACACGATATGATTCGTCGTTCTCATGCCCCTCGCGCAGCAGAGGCATGTCTGCCGACAACACCTCCTCCAGCGTAAATCCACTCACTTCGGTGAACTTCGGATTCACGTACTGCACGTGGCCCGCGGGGTCCGTGATGATGATCGACACCGGGTGTTGCCCGACGGAATTCGTCAGTCGGTAGGTGTATTCGTCCGACATCCGCTGTTTGGTCACATCGCGACCGATTGCCCGATACAGGCCAGAAAGGCCCTCGGGGGAAACCACCGCAGTCTCTTCCCACACCATCCACCGCCAGCCCTGAGCCGTCAGCCAACGCGTCTCATGCTCCACTCGATAGGGTTCGGCATCCAGTTTGGCGACCAGCGCAGCCCAATTCGCACGATCCTCAGAATGCAAAAGTGATGCAAATTCACGCCCAAACCAAGCTGCAGGTGTCCGGCCAAATTTGCGCGCGAAAGCCTGGTTCACCGCCACAATCTGGCCCGAGGTATCGCGCACACAGGCGAAAAAAGCGCTGTGATCCCATGGCGCCACCGCGGCTGCCGCCGGATCCTGGGCACAGGAGCAGCGCGGGGAGTCCAGAGTGGTTTCGCCTGAGGTTTCTTCGCTCATAACACGTTTATAAAACGTGTTAGATAAGGCCATTCAACATCGAGGGCAAGCGCTGAAGACTATTCGAGAGGGCCGCACGCGCCACGCTGCTCTCACTGGCATTCGTGCCATACAGGATGCGCCAGCCGGACAGCTCCAACCAAGCCGACTCGGGCAGCGGCGGCACGAGCTCCATGCCCGCGGAGATGCCGGCGGTGCGCACGGCTTGATCGGCCACCTGCACGGCCGCCGCATACGCCGCATATTCTCCGGCATTCTCGGGATCGTTATGATGCAGGATTGCATTAACGATTTCGGGAGCCAGCCGGTGGCGCTGCAGATAATAAGCGCCCACGCGGGCATGATCCCAGCCGATCAACTTTCGCTCGCACGCGCACACCTCAAGCGTGGTGCGAGCCGGCTGCGCGACCACGCGCGCAAACTGCTCAGGGAATGTCGTGGCCAGCACGACCTTGCCGACATTGTGCAACAGCCCGATGATATAGTCCGTATCGTCGTCGATCAGAATCGAGGTCGTCGTCGCCAAAATCTCGCGGGTCATGATCGCAGATCCCACCGAGTGGCGCCACAGTTCCGACCACGGCAGCGAAGGCGCCGCGGACTGCAACTGATTGAGCTCCTCGATGACGGGTGTCGCACGAGCCAGCTCGCGAATCTGACGCAGGCCCAAGTAAAAAATCGCCTCCTCGATATTGTTCACCTTCGCCGTCAGATCGAAAAACACGGAATTGACCATGCGCAACAGGCGGGCCGTCAACGAAGGATCGCGCTGGATGACCTCGGCGATTTGCGAGATGTAGCTTTTGTCCGAACTCACCAGCTCGCCGAGTGCACGATTGATGCTCCCGAGCGAGGCGAGCTTGGGGCACGCATCAATGCGACGAGAGATTTCGGCGTCATTGAAAGGCTCCGCAGCCGGGGTGGATTTCGCGAACGGTTGAGACATGATCGATCGCAAGCAGGACGGTTGTGCGGTTTAGCATCGGTCCAGCCAACTTCAAAATTTAGGATGCCCATTAAAAAAAGCGGGAGCCCGGCAGGTCCGGACTAGCCAATCAGCGATATACGTGTTTCTCACTTTCCTGCCCGCGCTGCCCGCGCCCGTCCAAGTCCACCCACGCACCCGTGCCCCCTTCCCTCGCACGCCTCCTTCAAGACGCGCTGGCTCACCATCAGGCCAACCGATTCGCTCAAGCCAACGCCCTTTACGCGCAAGCTCTGCGCATCGCGCCCGGCAACTTCGACGCACTGCACCTAGCCGGCACGCTCGCCCTCCAGCAAAACCGCCCCGCCGAGGCCCTGCCCCTGCTCACACGAGCCCGCCGCGCCGATCCCAAATCCGCCATTTGCGCGCTCCGTCTCGGCGTCGCACTCCAGGCACTCGACCGGCTCCAGGAAGCCGAAACCCAGCTGCGTGCGAGCCTCGCGCTCGTCCCCAAAGCGCCCGATGCCTGGATGCACCTCGGTATCGTGCTGGAACGTCAAAATCGTCCGGCCGACGCAATCGCCGCCCTGCAAAAGGCCATTGAGCTCAACCCCCGGCACTCTGAAGCGATGGAGCAACTCGGCACTCTGCTGACGGCCACCCAGGGAGCCGCCGCAGCCGAGCCGATCTTCCGAAAACTCGTCTCCCTGCAACCGAACAGAGCCTCCGCCTGGAGCAACCTCGGCATCACCCTAGGCAATATCGGCGAGCTCGGCGAAGCGCTCACTTGCTTCGAGCGTGCGCTCGCCCTCGAACCCAGACTCGCCCACGCCCACGCAGGGCAAGGCCTCACCCTCGAACGCTGTTACCGCCTCCCGGAAGCCCTTGCCGCCTATAGCCGGGCAATCGACTGCAACCCCAGCCAATACGATGCGCAAAGCGCCCGGCTCCTCGGGCTGCACTACCTCCCGGACATCCCGCGGGAGCAGCTTTTTGCCGAGCACGTGCAAACCGGTCAGCGCATGGCTGCCACCCTGCCAAAGTCCTGCCTGTCGGCCCAGGTCCCCGCACGCCCCGCCACCCGCACGCGCCTGCGACTCATCATCCTCTCCGCCGATCTCCGCGCACACTCCGTCGCCTATTTTCTCGAACCGCTTCTCGCGCACCTCGACCGCACCGCATTCGAGGTGATTCTCTATCACGACCACGCCAAAGTCGATGCCATGACCGAGCGCCTCCGCTCCCTCGCCGACGAATGGCGCTACATCGCCGCCGCGCCCCACCACGCCGTTGCCGCCCTTCTGCGCAACGATGCTCCCGACATCCTTCTCGACCTCGCCGGCCACACTGGCCTCAACCGCATCGCCCTTTTTTCTCAGCGCTTCGCCCCGGTCCAAGTTACCTACCTCGGCTACCCCGACACGACCGGCATGCCCGCGATGGACTACCGGCTCACCGACCCCTTTGCCGACCCACCCGGCGACTCCGACGCGTTCAACACCGAGACTCTCGTCCGGTTTCCCGCCACGGCTTGGTGCTACGCGCCACCTCTGAGCGCCCCCGACCCCGCCGCCCCCCCCAGCGCCAGCTTCGGAAACATCACCTTCGGCTGCTTCAACAACTTCGCCAAAATCACCGACGAGCTGCTCGCCATCTGGGCCAGGCTCCTCGCGGCAGTTCCCCACTCCCGACTCCTCCTCAAAGGACACGGATTGGAAGTCCCAGCCCTTCGCGCCGACATCCATCGCCGATTCGCGCAAGCGGGCCTTGACTCAAACCGCGTCGAACTCCTCGGCCGCACCTCCACGATCGCCGAGCACCTCGCGACCTACGCACGCATCGATGTCGCGCTCGACACGTTTCCCTACCACGGCACCACGACGACCTGCGAAGCGCTCTGGATGGGCGTCCCGGTGGTCACACGAGCCGGTGATCGCCACGCCAGCCGCGTCGGCATCAGCCTGCTCCAGGCCGCGCGGCATCCAGACTGGGTTGCCCACGATTGGGACGCCTACATCGCCCTAGCTGTGCAACTGGCCAACGACCTGCCGCTGCGCACCCTCCTCCGTCAACGTCTCCGCGACGACCTCCGCCAATCGGCACTCCTCGATCATCCAGCACAAGCCGCACGCTTCGCCGCCGCACTCCAGTCGATGTGGGCAGAGAAAAATACCCGCGCCACTCCCGCACAACATTCCTGAAGATTCCCCTTGCTTCGCGGCTCGCCCACCTTTTATTCCCCACCCCTTTAACACAACTCATCCATGGCCCGAATCTGCGCAATCACAGGCAAACGTCCCGTCAAGGGCAGCCGTATCCATCGTAAAGGTCAGAGCAAAAAGAGCGGCGGCATCGGTACGCACGTGACCACCATCACGCCCCGCAAGTTCCGGCCTAACCTGCAACGCATCAAGGTGAAGCTCCCCAACGGCGGCACCAAGCGTATGCTCGTTTCCGTCAAGGCCATCAAAGCTGGCCTCGTCGAAAAGGCTGTCTAAAAAATCTTTCTTCCCAAAAAACCCGCAGCTCTCCGCTGCGGGTTTTTTTGTCGAAAGCGCTGGCCGGATGGCCTCCGCCAGCTAGCTTTTGCGCACCTCGTGTCAGCGCCTACGCACAGCAACGCCTCCGTCCCTCCTCCGGATCCCATAGAAAGACTGGTCGAGGCAGACCTCCTGCGCCGTGCCTACGAAGATGCACGCGGCGGCATTGTCACCACCCTCTTTGTCGGGTCCCTTTTTGCCTGCGTCATCGCCTTCGGCTATTCCATCTGGACCGCGCTCCTCTGGCTCCTGCTCCTGAGCATCGTCTCGGCGTTCCGGTTTTGGCACCTGCAACATTTCATCCAAACACCGCCAGCGCAAAGACACTACGAGACCGATTTACAACGTTTCACCCTCGGGGTCACCATCTCGGGGCTTTTCTTCGGCGCGATGCCCTGGATCGCCTTTCACACCGACAACGGATTCCTCCTTTCCGTAGTCCTGATGGGCTCCATCGGCATGGCCTCGGGCGGCACCCGCACACTCACCCCGATCCCTCGCGCCAACAACCTCTACATCCTCTACATCCTCGTCCCATTGGCCATCCGGTATGTCGCCATGTGGAACGGACCCGCCCTAGGCATGGCGGTGATCGTCGCCTGCTACACCACCTACCTGATCCTCTCTTCAGGCCATCATTATCGCACGCTGCGCCACTCCATCCGCCTCGACTTCGAAAACGAACTGCTCATCCGAAACCTCACCGAGGCAAAGACCAAGGCTGAGGCCGCCAGCCAGGCAAAAAGCAACTTCCTCGCCACCATCAGCCATGAGATCCGCACGCCGATGAACGGCATCCTCGGCATGCTTCAGGCCCTGCGCAGCTCTCCGCTCAACCAGGAGCAACACCAGCAGGCCGAAATCGCAGCCCACTCCGCCGACAATCTCCTCCGGGTCATCAACGACATCCTCGATTTTTCAAAGATCGAGCGCGGCAACCTCGATTTCGAAAACCAACCCTTCGCCTTCACGGAAACCATCCGCTCCGTCGTCGCCCTTCTCAAACCCGCCGCGGCCGAAAAGTCTCTCCATTTCGCAGTCAACATCGACCCCGGCCTGCCCGAATACGTCGTCGGCGATCAAGTCCGCCTCCGCCAGGTCCTCATCAACCTTCTCAGCAACGCCATCAAATTCACCCCGCGCGGCAGCGTCGGCATTACCATCTCGCAAGAACCGCTCGGCGACATCGGCTACGCGCGCATTCACTTCGTCGTCCACGACACAGGCGTCGGGATGTCTCCGGAAGTGCAGGCGCACCTCTTCGAGCTCTTCACGCAGGGAGACAGCTCCGTAAACCGCCGTTTCGGCGGCACCGGACTGGGCCTCGCCATTTCACAGCGCATCATCCAGCGCATGGGTGGCGAGATTCGCCCCAGAAGCACCCTCGGCCAGGGCACGGAGTTCACCTTCACCATCGACCTTCCCCTCGCCCCGCGTCCGCTCCCGCGGAAGCAGGAAAATACCCCGGCCCCCGAGGCCCTTTCTCCGTTGAAAGGCCACGTGCTCATCGTCGAAGACGACACCATCAACCAACAGGTCGTCTCGCTCATGCTCCAAAAAATGGGCCTCACCACCGAAGTCGCCGAAAACGGCATCGCCGGCGTGACTGCCGCCAGCAGCCGCCACTTCGACCTCATCCTGATGGATATTCAGATGCCCGAGCTCAACGGCTTCGAGGCCACCCGCCGCATCCGCCAAAAGCTCGCCGGCAAACCGCTCCCCATCGTCGCCCTCACCGCCAACGCAATGCCCGAAGACCGGCAGGCCAGCAAAGAGGCCGGCATGGACGATTTCCTCACCAAGCCAGCACGGATGCAGGAGCTCCACGCCTGCCTTCATTACTGGCTCCAGAATGCCGCTCACGCTCGCGGCTATCCTGCATCGATCAGCCCCAGCCGCTGACCGCCGGCAATCACACCGACGGAGCCTTGGGCTCGCCCACCAGCACGCTCAACTGCTCCTGCACCTGCACGAAAAATTCCGGCGACAACTCATCGGCCGGCAACTCGTACACCTGTTTCGTCCGCGCATGCTCATACCGGTTCTTTAACCCATCCGCCGTCCGGCCGCGCGGGCGCAAAATCCGCTTCCGCTCGAGCATCAGCGCCAGAAACAGCACCAGCCTCGTCGTCTCAGGCGTAGCCTCGGCCGCCGGATCGGCCAGCGTAAGAAATAGATTCTCCGTCGTGAGCTTCAACGCCCGGTCCGGATTCTCCCCCGCACGGCGCGGCTTGTACGGATGCACCCACCGGCACACCACCGTGCCATTGCCCGGCTGGAAATCCCCCATCGCCGACTCCAGCACATCATAGCGCAGGATCTCCGGCGACTGCGGATCCCTCACCAGAAAACTCGCCACACGAGCCCCCTCCGTGAACGGTTGCCCGGAGACGAAACACGTGGTCGAGAGCGGCTGCAGATTCAGTTCCATGGACCCGTTTGTTTACTTGTAGGAGCGCCCGACGCTAGCCAATTTCCGACCGCCGTCATGAAGGGACGCATCATTGCCATCGGCGACATCCACGGTTGCCACGAAGAATTCGCCGAGCTCCTCCGCCGTCTCAAACTCACCCGGGCCGATCGCCTCATCCTGCTCGGCGACCTGATCAATCGAGGCCCCGACAGCCGCGCCGTCATCGACCTCGCGCGCGCCCACCGTGCCATCGCCCTGCTCGGCAACCACGAACGCCGACTGCTCGCCTATCGCCGCACCAAAAACCGAGCATTTCTCAAAGGGCCCGACGCACAAACCGTCCGCCAGCTGCGCCCCAGCGACTGGGCTTTTCTGGAGACGATGCGCCTCACCTACCACGCACGCTCCCTGCGCACCGTCTTCGTCCACGGCGGCTTTCTCCCAAGCCAGCCCTGGAGTAAGCAGCCCGCCAGCATCGTCACCCATATTCAAGTCATCGACCGCACCGGCCAGGCCCGCAAACGCACCGAGTGTGCGTCCTGTGCCTCGTGGGCCGACCACTGGGAGGGGCCGCCCTTCGTCATTTACGGGCACACCCCCAGCTCCCGCATCCGCCGCCGCAAGTGGTCGCTCGGCATCGACACCGGCTGCGTCGGCGGCGGGCGCCTCACCGCCTACATCCTGCCGGAAAAACGCTTCGTCTCCGTCAAGGCCCGCAAACGCTACCACTCATGACCTCCCCAGGCCCAGTCCTCCTCTGCATCGATCTTCAGCCCGTCTTTCTGAATATCATGCCCCGCAGCGACGCACTGCTGCGCCGGTGCGCGCTCGCCATTGAGGCCGCGCGCGGCCTTGGCCTCCCCGTCGTCTTCACCGAACAGGCGCCGGGCAAACTCGGCCCTACCGCCCCCGAGCTCCTCGCGCTCGCCCACGGCGCACCGCAGCTCGCCAAATCCTCATTTTCCGCACTCGGCGAAGACAGCATCCAAGCAGCCCTCTCGGCCCTCGGCGCCGAGCACCTCCTGATCTGTGGCCTCGAAACGCCCGTGTGCGTTTACCAGACCGCCATCGATGCGATCGGAGCCGGCACGCCCGTCACCCTCCTCAGCGACTGCCTCGCCGCCCGCCGCGACGACGATGCCCGCGACGCGCTCGCCGCTCTGCGCCACGCCGGCGCCAATATCTTGCCCAGCGAGACCATCTTTTATTCCCTCCTGCGCGACATCCACCACCCCTTCTTCAAAGGCTACACCCAGCTCGTCAAAAAATATGGCTGATTCCGCCCCCCTCACCGTCCGCGAGCTCAAGGCGCTCGAAGCCATCGCTGGCCGCACCTTCGCCTCCCTCGTCGTCATCAAGAAACTCGCCGTCAAAACCGCCTCCAATGGCAACGCATTCCTGAGCCTCGAACTCGGCGACCGCACGGGCTCCTTCTCGTGCACCGTCTTTGGTGACAATCCCCTCTGCGAACCGATCAAAGCCGCTGGCGAAGGCGCCGTGCTCCGCATCGAAGGCAAGGTGGACTATTTCCAAGGGCGCTTCTCCCCCCGCCTGCTCAACGCCCGCATCGTCTCCGAAGACGAGCTGGCCGCCACGCCGGGCCTGATCGACAGCCTCGTCGAACTCTCGCCCGAGCCCAGTGACGCCCTCTGGGCCGAGCTCCAGCGCACCATCGACGAGATTCCCCACGATGAGGTGCGGCTCACCGTGCGCGCCGTGTTCGAAGAGATCGGCGAGTCGTTTCGTTGGGCCCCCGCCGCCGTCTCCATGCACCACGCCTACCGCCACGGACTGCTCGAACATACCGTGCACATGGCCCGCTGCTGCCGTGCCCTCCTGCCACTCTACCCCGAAGTAGACCCCTCGCTCGCCATGGCCGGCATCCTCCTGCACGACACAGGCAAAACCATCGAGTATGAAGGCTCACTCGCCACGCACCGCAGCCGCCGCGGCATTCTGCAGGGACACGTCGTCCTCGGCTACCAACTCGCACGCAAGGCCGGCATCAAAGCCAAACTCGACCCGGACCGCCTCGAACGCCTCGAACACATCGTACTCAGTCACCAGGGCGAACCCGAGTGGGGCGCGGCCGTTTACGCCGCGACGCCCGAGGCCGTCTTCGTCTCGATGATCGACAACCTCGACGCGAAAATGGGCATGGTCCAACGCGCGCTCCGCCAGGCCAGCCCCGGCGACGAATTCTCCGAACGCCTCCCAGGCCTCAACACCTCGCTGCTGACCAAGCCGCTGTAGCCCTCCAGCTAGGTTCGCCAACCCGGCTTACGGCGAGGCCTCCAGCCTCACTTTACCACCGTGGCCGGGTTGCGCGCCGCACCGCTCTCCGGAAAACAAATCCGAGACACCGCTTCATCGAAATCGCCGCTCCCCTGCAGAATTTCGATTTCCAGCCGCAGGAAATAAAGCGGCAGCGGGCACGTCCGCCCGGCATCGATGCGCACGGCATCCTTCTCGGTCGTCACGATGATTTCCGCCCCCGCCCGCACCGACTCCAAGAACACCGCGTCGAGGTCCTCGTTGGTAAAACGGTAATGGTCGAGGAACCGCTCGCGAAACACGATCTCGGCGCCGTAGTCGCGTAGGAATTTTTCGAAACTCTCGGGCGTGGCGATACCACAAAACGCCGCGATCTTGCGCCCCTTTAAATAGGACAACGGCTCGTCCTTCGCCAATCCGCTCGCGGCCGAAACCGCAAAACGACGAAGGAATTGCGGACGGTGCGCACACTCGATCACGTCCACACCTGGATTGTACTGCTGGATGATGTCTTCGAGCTCCGTGTCGCGATGGCCGTTGGACTTCGTCAGGAAAACGTAGCTCGCGCGCTGGAGATGTTTCACCGGCTCGCGCAGCACGCCACGCGGCAGGCAGTACCCGTTGCCAAATGGATTGGTTTTGTCGACCAGCAGGAGATTCAGCCGGCCCTTCAGCGGCATGTACTGGAAGCCGTCGTCGAGAATGAGCGTGTCGCACCCGTACTTTTTAATCGCATAGGTGCCCGCCTTTACGCGGTTGCGATCCACGATCACGACCACGCCAGGCAGATTGCGCGCCAGCATGTACGGCTCATCACCGGCCGTCTCACTGGTTAAAAAAAGGCTGCGCCCGTCGCTCACGACACGGGGCGGCGGCTCTTCCGTGTGGCTCAGCCAGTACCACCACTTCTTCCACATCGGCGGGGCCTTGCTCTTGTAGCCACGGCTGAGGATCGCGACATGGCGCCCACGGTCGCGCAATGCACGCGCAAATTTCTCGACGACGGGAGTCTTGCCCGTGCCGCCTGCCGTCAGATTTCCCACGACCACGACCAGGCAACCCAAAGGCTGATCGTGCAGGATACGCATCTGGTAAAGCCAGAGCTTCGCCTGCGCCACCCCGCTCCATATATAAGAGAGCGCCTGGAGAAATCCGGCGTAGATCGTCGCCCCCGTCCCTTCCGCCCGACCATAGATCACGTCGACGGTGAAGTGTATGAACTCCTGCACCTTTTTGTTGAGCGAAGCAGACAGCGACATCGGACGTGTGTGAATGGAAGCGGCGAGTGACCGTGTGTGGTAAGCAGGTTTCCCGCACGCTGCCAAGCCCCGCCACGCCGGGCAGCCCCTCTGCGCCATCCCCGCCAACACCCTGACGCTAAAAAATTGCGGCAACTCCGCACACCCCGCCGGACCGCGGTTTTCCGCACTGCCACAACGGCCTCCTGCCCCCACCCTTTCGACTTCCAAAACCAGCCGCCCTCAAAACTCTTGCTTGAAATTGCCAAAACCGCCGCCTATCGGCTCGCGGCTCATGAAGTCTCTCGTCATCGCCGAAAAACCCAGCGTCGCCGCCGACCTTGCCCGCGCGCTGGGGAAAGTCCCTAAAAAAGGCGATGTTTACGAAAACGATGAGTGGGTGATCACCTCCGCAGTCGGCCACTTGGTCGAGCTCTACATGCCCGAGGACATCGACAAGAAGAAGTATGGCTTCTGGCGCCTCGAAACGCTCCCGATCATCCCGGAGAAGTTTGATCTCAAGCCCATCGACGATTCGAAAGACCGCTTTGCCCTCCTGAAAAAACAACTCGCCCGCAAGGACATCGACCAGGTCATCAACGCCTGCGACGCCGGGCGCGAGGGTGAGCTCATCTTCACCTACATCTACCAGCTCGCCAAAGCCAAGCTCCCGGCCAAGCGCGCCTGGATGCAGACGATGACCCCCGAGGGCATCCGTCTGGCATTCGAAAAACTCCGCGACAGCAGCCAGATGCTCGGCCTCGCCGACGCCGCCCGTTGCCGCAGCGAGAGCGACTGGCTCATCGGCATCAACGGCACCCGAGCGCTCACCAAGCGCATGTTCGGCTCCCGCGCAGGCAACGTCGCCGCCGTCGGTCGCGTGCAGACGCCCACCCTCGCCATCGTTTACGCCCGCGAGCTGGAAATCCGTAACTTCAAACCCCGCGCCTACTGGCGCATCACGGCCAATTTCGAAGTCACCAAGGGCCGCTACGAAGGCGTTTTCCAACGCCCCAATTTCAAAAAAGCGGCCAACGACGAACACGACCGCGCCGACCGTCTCTGGGACGAAGCCTCCGCCCGTGCCGTGCTCGCCGCCTGCCAGGGGCAGCCCGTCGCCACCGTTTCCGAGGAGAAAAAAGGCACCACGCAGGCCGCGCCGCGTCTCTACGATCTGACGACGCTCCAGCGCGAAGCCAACAACCGCTTCGGCCTCTCCGCCCGCCGCACGCTCCAGATCGCGCAAGCCCTCTACGAGAAGCACAAGATGATCACCTACCCGCGTACCGATGCGCGGGCGCTTCCCGAAGACTACATCCCGACCTGCCGCGAAACTCTCGGCAACCTTCAGGGCGACCTCGCCGGCCACGCGAAAAAGCTCCTCGATTCCGGCTGGCTGCGCCCCAACAAGCGCATCTTCAACAACGCCCAGATCTCCGATCACTTTGCGATCATCCCCACCACCGCCGAGCCCAAGAACCTCGACGATCTGGAGGCCAAGGTATTCGACATGATCGCGCGCCGCTTCGTCGCCGCGTTTTACCCGCCGGCGGAGTTCGACGTCACCACGCGCCTCAGCGTCGTGGCCACGCACACCTTTAAGACAGAGGGCAAAGTCCTCTCCGCGCCCGGCTGGCTCGCCGTTTACGGCAAAGCCGTCATCGACGACGACTCCGCCAACTCCGGCGAGGCGAAGGATGCGAAAGTGTTGCCCGCCCTCGATGCCGCCGACGGCAAACCCGCCCGCGCCCGCACGCTCGACGCCGAGCTCCACGCCGAGGCCACCAAACCACCGCCGCGCTACACGGAAGCCACGCTGCTCTCCGCCATGGAAGGCGCCGGCAAACTCGTCGAAGACGAGGAGCTCGCCGAAGCCATGAAGGAACGCGGCCTCGGCACGCCCGCCACCCGCGCCGATACGATCGACGGCCTCATCAATCAAAAGTACATGGAGCGAGCCCAGCGCGAGCTCGTGCCCACGCCCAAGGCCGAGCAGCTCCTCCAGTTCATCAGCGCCGTCAAGGTCGAGCAACTCACCAGCCCGGCGATGACCGGCGAGTGGGAGTTCAAGCTCCGCCAGATGGAGCACGGCAAGTACACGCGCGACGCCTTCATGCACGAGGTCATCGAGCAGACCAAGGGCCTCGTGGACCGCGTGCGCAGTTTTGAGGAAGACGAGAGCAACGCCCGCGTCACCGACATCGTCTCGCCCACCGATGGCCAGCCGATGATCGAGACGTTGCGCGCCTACAAATCCCGCGATGGCGCCCTCTCCATCTACAAGGTCATCAGCGGCCGGAAAATGGACGAGACCGAGATTCGCGAGCTCGTCACCGCCGGCGAAGTCGGCCCGCTCGATGGATTCGTCTCCGCGCGCACCGGCAACCGCTACCCGTCGAAACTCAAGCTCGTCGACGACGAGAAAAATCCCGGCAAGAAAAAGGCCGAGCTCGATTTCGGAAACAAAGTCGATGTCTCCGAGCTCGCACCGTTCTGGACCGACCCGAAGACCAAGGCCGAGCTCTGCGAAGCGCCCACCAGCTACATCCTGCGCGAACGCGACGGCGAAGGCTGGAAAGAGCTGTTCAAAGTCGGCCGCCTGATGTGCCAGAAAGCCATCACCCGCGAGCAGGCGCAACAGCTCGTGACCGAGGGCAAGACCGAGCTCATCCAGGGCTTCATCTCGAAAAAGGGCCGCCCGTTCGACGCGTTTCTCCTGCGCCAAGGCGCCAAGATCGCCTGGGAATTTCCGCCGCGGAAGCCCAAGGAAGGCGCCGGCAAGGGCAAAGGCCCGCGCAAAGCCAAAGCGCCCGTCGATCTCGCCAAAGCCACCAAGCTCGGGCACAGCAAGCTGCACGACGGCGACCTCTACCAAACCGAGGAATCCTTCATCGTTTGCAAACCGCAGGCCGATGGCTCCCCGCGCGTCGTCTTCGAAGTGAAGCGCACGCTCTGCCAGAAGGAGCTGCCCGCCGAGGAAATCGAGCGTCTCGTCGAGCTGGGCAAAACCGGCCTGATTGAGGGCTTCGTCTCCAAACGCGGCGCCAACTTCAGCGCCTACCTCGTGCTCTCCTCCGGCAAAAACAAGGCCGACTTCGAGTTCCCGCCACGGTAAACAGGGCCCGATGGTTGGCAGCAGTTGGGTGATTCTTGCTGTTGCCAAGCGCACGGGGATTGCGACGCTGCTCGCCATCCATGGCCAATCTCATCTTCGGCGGCATCTTTGGACAACTGGCAGCGCACATGAAAGCGCTGGATGCGCTCCTGCGCGCACAGGTGCAGGAGTTTGAGCCCGAGATTCGGGACATGGCCGACTACTGCATCGACACCTCCGGCAAACGCATCCGCCCCGCCCTCGTGTTTCTCAGCGGGCGCAAGGCCAGCCCGAAAGTCGCCGCCGACTTGGTGCGCGCCGCCGCCGTCGTCGAGCTCGTCCACATGGGCTCGCTCGTGCACGACGACATCATGGACGGCGCCATCGTCCGCCGGAACCGCGCCACCGCCGTCAAAGCCTATGGCACCGCCGCCAGCGTGCTGCTCGGCGACGCACTCTTCGCCCACGCGCTCAACCTCGCGGCCCAGTTCCCCACCGTGGAAGTCTGCGCCGCCGTCTCCGTCTCCATGCGCCGCGTCTGCGCCGGCGAGATCATGCAGACGCTCAGCCGCGGCACCACGACCATCGACCGCGCACGCTACGACCGCATCATCGATCTAAAAACCGCCGAGCTCTTCCGCGTCTCCTGCGAACTCGGGGCCAAGATCGCCGGCTACCCCCAGGCCGAGCAGGACGCCATCGCCAGCTACGGCCGCCACCTCGGCATCGCCTACCAGATTTACGACGACCTCGCGGACTACTTCGGCACCGAAGACCGCATCGGTAAAACCCTCGGCACTGACCTGCAAAGCGGCAAAGTCACGCTTCCGCTCTTCTTCCTCGAAGAAAGTCTCCCGGCGTCCGAGCGCGCCGAGCTTCAGGCCGAAATCCAAGGCCAACGCCCGCCGCAACTCACCCTGCGCCTCCAGCAGATGCGAACCGCCGGCGTTTATGCCCGCGTGGCCGCCGAGATCGAGCGCGAGCTGGCCAGCGCCCAAGCCGCCCTCGCGAGCGTCGCCGACCCAGGCAAATCGCTCTCGCAACTCGGCGAACTCAGCGACGTTCTGCGCGATCAGGTAAAAAAACTGCAAGCCAACCAGCCGTCCTGAATAAGCGTTTGCACGCGACGCCTATTCGACTTTTCTTCGCCACACTCGATGAACATCGCCAAGGCCATTTTGGGCAAGACCCTGGTCGCCTCACCGGAGCGGCAACACGAAGCCGACTCGGATTGGGTGGTGGTTCAACGCGTGCAATCCGGCGACGTCGCTGCCTTCGACGGGTTGATCCTCAAATATCGCGAGCGCCTCTACGCCGTCATTTACAACATGATCGGCAACCGTGACGACGCCGCCGACCTCACGCAGGACGCCTTCATCAAGGCCTTTCAGTCGATCAAGCGCTTCTCCGGCGAATCCGCCTTTTTCACCTGGCTGTACCGCATCGGCGTCAACGCCGCCCTCGGTCACCTCCGCAAGCACCGGCTCCGGCAATTCTTCAGCCTCGATAAAGTCGACGAGGACAACCAACCCGCCGCCGAAGTCATCGCCGCCCTCACCGTCGATCTGACCGCTGATCGCGATACTTATGTGAAGGAGCTTCAGGAAAAATTGAACGAAGCGTTGCAAAAACTGTCTATCAAGCATCGCACCGTGGTTACCCTTTTTGAAATAGACGGAATGAGTCACCAACAAATCGCCGAGGTCATGAACTGCTCCGTCGGCACCGTGCGCTCCCGCCTCCACTACGCGAAACAATTACTACAAGCCGAGTTGCAACCCTATATTCGCCGATGAGTCACGACCCTAAAAAGACGGTAACCATCGAAGATCTTCTCCGGATCAAGCGAGCCGAGCGCCCGCCCGCGGAGTTCTGGGCCCAATGGGAACGCGAGCTACGCGCGAAACAGCTCGCCGCAATCGTCGAGGAACGCCCGTGGTGGCAGATCCACGTCCCCGTTTACGTCCGCCGCATGGTCAAATGGCAGCTCCCGGTCGGCGCCGCAGCCGTCATGGCCCTCACCTTTGTCACGCTCCGTGACTATCAGGATCAATCCACCCACGATCCCGTGCTCGTCACGGAGGAGGCGATTTCAAACGTGACCGGGCAGCAGAGCCTCGCATCCGTCACGCCAAGCGCGCCCACCCTTTCCGCAGTAGCAAGCGTCTCCACCGCCGCAGTCCTCCCTCAGGAAACCCGCGCCGATACGCAGGAAACCACAGCGACACCGGACCTCGAGAAAACGCTCGTGGCTATTGATGCGCCGATGCAGCCCATCGAGATTCCCGCCGCATTTGTCCAGTCGTCCACACATGAAGTCATTCCGACAACTCTGCGTACAGAGCCTCCGAAGGAGCCGTTGACGCGCATCGCCTCCGCCAAAGACGTACGCCGCGCGCGCCTGCTTGATGGCGCCATGGGCGGCCGCTATGGGTCCACGGGCAATGCCGAGGTCGCACGCCCCCGCGACCGTATCGCAAGTCGCCTGAGCGAAGACCGCTTTTACGCCTCCGATGCCGGCCGCTTAGGTACCAGTGGAGACCGCCTCTCGCTGCGCTTCTAAACACGACAACCCACGCTTTTCGCAAAGGCCGATCCCGCATGGATCGGCCTTTCTTGTTTTTGCACACCGCCACACCCCCGCTTCCGCGTTTGTCGAAAACGTATTCTTGGCACAGCCCTGAAGCCGTGCTTCCAAACAGGCGTGAGTTGCTCCTCAATGGCGGCTCATTTTCTCTTCTCCGAACATGCT
>MWDT01000002.1 GCA_002070825.1 Verrucomicrobia bacterium ADurb.Bin122 | reverse complement strand
GCCCTAATCCGGGCGGCGACACCCGCTGTCAGCCTCGAATATTAAAACCTAAAACCTGACCCCGGATTGGCTTCCGCCCAGTCAGCGGTCACTGAATCTGCCAGCCAATCACTTGCGCAGCCATTTTCAGCCCGTCCCTTCTACGCGGGCTCCGGTCGGCCCGATCCAGGCTCGCGCCCGCTGCGCTTGAGCCGCGGAGGCGCAGAGATCAAGGCACTTCCCCGACCTTTCCGCCCGGTTTTCTCTGCGCCTTTGCGCCTCTGCGCAAGCATCCGGTTTGTCCGATTCAACCTCCTCGCCGCCGCCCGCGAGTCTGGGAGACGTTCCGGCCCACTTCAGCTCCAGCCCAGCCCGACTACGGGCCGTCGGGTTAACGGAGCGGGTTGATGTGAACGAAGATCGACGTCGTGCAGGGCGGAGACGTCGCCTCCCACTCCGCCTTCAACGCATGGAAATCGGCGACGGTCGAAACGTAGCCTTCCGCCAGGATCGAAAGCATGCCGGTTCTAGACACTCGGAACGACACTTGGCGGAAACGCTCCTGCGCAACGAACCGTGGCGCAAACACCGCTATATGCTGTTCGGGCGTATTCATTGAAAATGGGAACTAGAGCCCACCCTAAAGTTGTCAGCCAATAACTTGCGTAGCCATTTTCAGTCTGTCCCTGCAACGGCCCATCACTGAACCTGCCAGCAAAGCATTTGCGCAGCCATTTTCAGCCCGTCCCTTCTACGGCCTCTACGGCGTCCTTTACGGCATCTTTTCGAGCAGACTGGAAGTCTGCGCTACGCCACGCCGCGACAGGCGCGGCCACACTCGCCTCCCCGGCCACGACCTCCGTGTAGCGGAACGCGTGAGCGTTTCGCCTGCCCCAAGGCAGTAGCCTGCAAAAATGGCGACATTGAAGAGCAGCAACTTGCAAAGCCATTTTCAGCCTGCCCCTGTAACGGCCCGCCGTCGGGTTAACGGAGCGGGTTGATGTGAACGAAGATCGGCGTCGTGCAGGGCGGAGACGTCGCCTCCCACTCCGCCTTCAACGCATGGAAATCGGCGACGGTCGAAACGTAGCCTTCCGCCAGGATCGAAAGCATGCCGGTTCTAGACACTCGGAACGACACTTGGCGGAAACGCTCCTGCGCAACGAACCGTGGCGCAAACACCGCTATATGCTGTTCGGGCGTATTCATTGAAAATGGGAACTAGAGCCCATCATAAAGCTGTAAGCCAATAACTTGCGTATCCATTTTCAACCCGTCCCTTCTACGGGCCCCCTACCCTCTTCTGCGGTCCCTCGGACCATGTGCTCATGAGCATCCTCCACAGGAGAGCCTGCATCCCAATGTATATAATAGCAGCAGGCGTAATAACCCAAAAATATCCACCAACCCACCACTCAATAAAACGAGCCAAGTCATCAGACCCAACGCCGGGCCTAGCACAAGCTATTGATATAGAAATAAAAGCATACACATACCCACCCAAAACGCAAACACAGAACAGCCCTAAACAACACCACCTACGACATAGAGCAAGAACACCCTCACCCATCAGCAAAAATGGAGCAACAATAACCGCCTTTCCCCAGCCGAGAAAACCCAACGGTGATGTAACTATAATTAACGGAGTATAGACACCATGCCCACCCCAAGTCAGCATCACACTAAGGGCAACAAGAACCGCACCAATAAACCCGACTGCAAGGATAAGCCATGAATTTGAAGGACACTTCATATACAAACAATAAATCCGCCTTAATCTTGCATTAAATAGATTTTCTTTTTGGGAGGGCTGCGAGGCTCCGATCAAGGCGCGGGATTTGACAAAGTCGAGCCTGTTGCCGGCGGCTCGCGGGAGCGCAAACGGGTGGCGCGTCGCGACCACATTTTCCGGCTCCGCGAACACGTGGCACCTGCGGCGGCGGACGGCGCGGGCGCGCGGTCTGCAAAGAGACGCCTTGAGTAAGCGGGCGACTGTGGTTCCGTTTCCGACTCCGGGCTGCCGCCCGGACTTTCCGCCGTGCGCACTGCGTTTCACAAATACCGGCACGTTTTCCTGGTCGGGGTGCAGAGCAACCTCGTCTATCGGTGGAACTTTGCCATCCGCGCGACCTTCTCGCTGTTTCATCTGATCGCGGCGGTCACGCTCTGGCGCGCGGCGTTTGCGGGCAAGACGGACATCGGCGGCTTCAGTCTGGCAGAGACGCTCACCTACTTCGTCACGCTGATGGTGCTCCAGTTTTTCATCGGCGCCTTCAACGAGGACTACCAGGTGAGCGAGGAAATCCGAAACGGGTTGATCAACCAGTTTCTGCTCAAGCCGGTGAACTACTTCGCGTACCGGTTCACGCTTTTCGTCTCGGCGCGCACCATCTCGGGGCTGCTGGTGCTGGTGCCGCTGGCGCTCGTGATGCCGTTTCTGCACGAGTACCTCACGCTGCCCTCCGATCCGTGGCGGCTGTGGATGGGGCTGCCGGCGCTGGCGATGTCGGCGGTGATCCAGTTCGGCATCGCATTCTGTTTCGGGCTGCTGTCGTTCTGGTTTCTGGAGATCCAGTCGTTCGTCATCCTGTCCTTTGCGGTGGAGACGGTGCTGGGCGGGCAGGTGTTTCCGCTCGATCTGATGCCGGCGGGGCTGTTCCGCCTCTCGCAGTTTCTCCCCTACTATTACCAGATGTACTTCCCGGCGGCGATTCTCACGGGGCGCATCGCGACGCCGGCCGAGGCGGCGGTGGGGCTGGGCATCCAGGCGTGCTGGGTGGTGGCCCTGCTGGGGTTGATCCATGTGCTGTGGACGCGCGGGCTGCGCCGCCACACGGCGGTCGGAGGTTGAGCCATGCCCGCGATCCACTACCTGCGCATCTGGCTGGCATGCGTCCGCTACTCACTCGTGCGGATGATGATGTTTCGCGCGGACTTCATCATGTGGTCGCTGGTCGAGGTGTTTTGGGTGATGGTCAACCTGATGCTGATCGGCGTGATCTACCGGCACACCGATTCGATCGCCGGCTGGGGGCCGTACGAGATGCTGCTCTTGTTCGGCACCTCGCGGCTGCTCCAGGGGATGTTGATGGGATTTTTCTGGTCGAGCCTGTTTGAGATGGGGCGAAACATCCGCACCGGGCAGTTCGACTTCACGCTGGCGCAGCCGGGCAACCCGCTGTTCATGGCGGCCACGCGCAAGCTCGACATGGACAGCCTGGTCAACGTGATCGCCTCGGCGGGCATCGTGGTCTACGCGGTGCACAAGCTCGGGCTGCACCCTGGCGCGCTCGATCTGGCGCTGTACGCGGCGCTGCTCGGCAGCGGGCTGGTCATCCACTTTGCGGCGCTGCTGCTGATCACGTCGGCGACGTTCTGGCTGATCGGCACGCAGGGCATCGAGGGCAGTTATTTCACGCTGTTCGATTTCGCGCGGCTGCCGCGCGAGGCGTTTCGCGGCGTGGCCAGCCTGTTCTTCGTGTACGGGCTGCCGGCGGTGATCGCGAGCAACATCCCGGCCAGCGCGCTGCTGCACGGCTTCAACCTGACGCACGCGCTGTGGCTGGCGCTCACGGCGGCCGGCTGGCTGGCGCTGGCGATCTTCGTTTTCAACCGCGGCCTGAAACGCTACAGCAGCGCCAGTTCATGAGCATCCCGTCGGCACAGATTCAGACCCGCCTCGCGTACACGTTTCGCAACCCGGCCCTGCTGGAGCAGGCGATCACGCACACCTCGTACCTGCAGGACCACCCCGAGGTGACCGAGAGCAACCAGCGGCTGGAGTTTCTGGGTGACGCCGTCATCCAGCTCACGCTCACCCACGCGCTCTTCGAACTGTTTCCCGCCGACCGCGAAGGGCTGCTCAGCAAGCGCCGCTCGGCCGTGACCAAGGGCGTGTTTCTCGCGCGCATCGCCAGCGACATCGGGCTCGACGCCTGCCTGCGCCTCAGCGCCAGCGAGGAGCAAGGCGGCGGCCGCACGCGCGCCTCGACGCTCGAAGACGCCTTTGAGGCGCTGATGGGCGCGGTCTATCTCGACAGCGATTTCCTCACCGCCAAGCGCGTGATCCTCGGCCTCTACGGCTCGATCCCCGACCGGCTCGCGAGCCTGGAGGAAAAGGAAAACCCGAAGGGCCGGCTACAGGAGTACGCGCAACCGCTCCACGGCAACGCCGCGATCCGCTACGAAGTCGTCGCCATCCGCGGCGAGGACCATGCGAAGGAGTTTGAAATGGCGGTGTACCTGCTCGACCGCCAGCTCGGCACCGGCGTGGGCTCCTCCAAAAAGACCGCCGAGGAAACCGCCGCCCGCGCGGCGCTCGCCCTGCTCGCCTCCGAAGGCCGGCTCTGAGCCGGGCCGCCGCGTCTCCGCCATGTCCGTCTCGCCTCGTCGCCACAAACTCACCGGCATCTGCCCGCCGGCACGCGGCGCCATCGTGGCCGGGTTGATGCGCGCGCAGCCGGCGACGCTCTGGCTGGTGCTCGCCCGCGACGGCAAACTGGCCGACGCGCTCGCCGAAGACATCGCGTTTTTCCACCACAACGCCGAGCCGAAGGGCGACGCGCTCGCCGCCTACGTTTTCCCGGAAAACATGCCCGAGGGCGGCGACATGCGGGAGGCGTTTGCCGCATCGAGCGACCGGCTCGCCGTACTCTCCCGGCTGCGCTCGCTGCGCACACCTGCCGCCCCGAAAAGCCCCACGCTGATCGTGACGACGCCGGAGGCGCTGCTCCAGCCCGTGCCGGCGTTGCAGGAGTTTGCCTCAAGTGAGCTCGTGCTGGCGCGCGGCAGCACGCAGCCGTTTGCCCAACTGCTGGAGCGACTCCAGGCCCTCGACTACGACTCGGAGGCCGTCTGCGAAGCGCCCGGCCACTACGCCGTGCGCGGCGGCATCATCGACGTCTATCCGATCACCGCGAGCCAGCCCTACCGGCTCGACTTCTTCGGCGACGAGATCGAGGACATCCGCGCCTTCGATCCTGTCACGCAACGCTCCGGCGAGAGCGTGTCGAGCATCACGCTCGCCTCTTCGCCGCGCGTGAAGCTGGCGCCCTCCTCCACCGGACTCGCCGACTACCTGCCGGCCGGCACGCAACTCGTGTTCGTCGAGCCGGCCACGCTCGACGAGTCGTTCAGCGCGCTCGCCCGCACGGAGGCGCTCGCGCCGCTCCAGCCGTTCATCGACGCCAGCGAGGCGCTCTACGGACTCGGCGACCTCGACGAAGCCGCCGCACTTTTCAACCCGCCCGACCTCGCGGAAACGACCTGGGACAGCGAGAGCCTCGTGCACCACCGCCACTACCCCGACGACACGCTCGTCGCGCAGGAGCGGCTGCGCGTGGAGGCCGAGGCGCGCGACCGTTTCCTGGATCAGGCCGCCGCGTGGCAGCGCGAGGGGCACCGCGTGGTGTTTGTCCTCTCGAAGGAGGGCGAGGAGCAGCGCGCGCAGGAGATTTTAAAGGAATCAGCCGCGTGGAAAAAACTGCGCCCGCAGTTCCTGCGCGGCTCGCTCAACGAGGGATTCCGCGTGGTCTTCCGCGACGGAGCGCGCCTCGATTCGCTCGTGGCCGACCGCAAGGCGTGCGGCCTCGTGGTCGTGTCGGAGACGGAGCTTTTCGGGCGTCAGCGTCCGCGCCGGGCCACGGGCACCCCGCGCGCCCTCGTGCAGCGCCACCAGGTGGACCAGTTGCTCGACTTTTCGGAGCTCGTCGAAGGCGACTTCGTCGTGCACCTCCAGCACGGCATCGCGCTGTACCGCGGCCTCGCCAAGATCGAGACGCGTGACGGCGAGCGCGAGGTGATCTCGCTGGAGTTCGACGACCACGTGACGCTCCACGTGCCGTTGCAGGAGTCGCACCTGATCAGCCGCTACGTCGGCCTGAGCAAGGTGCGCCCGCAGCTCGGCCGCATCGGCAGCAACCGCTGGGAAAAGACGCGCAAGGCCGCGGAGCGCGCGACCATCGACCTCGCGGCCGAGTTGTTGCGCATCCACGCCGCGCGCGAGGCCGAGCCAGGGTACGCGTTCCCCGCCGACAACGCGTGGCAGCGCGAGTTCGAGGCGTCGTTCCCCTTCACCGAGACCCGCGACCAGCTCCGCGCGATCAACGAGACGAAGGCCGACCTGGAGCGCGCGCGCCCGATGGACCGGCTGATCTGCGGCGACGTGGGCTTCGGCAAGACGGAGGTCGCCATCCGCGCGGCATTCAAGGCCGTGCAGGGCGGCAAGCAGGTGGCGGTGCTCGTGCCGACGACCGTGCTCGCGCAGCAACACCTCAACACGTTTCGCGAGCGCATGGCCGGCTACCCGATCGCCATCGAAATGGTCAGCCGCTTCCGCACGCGCGCCGAGCAGACCAAGATCCTCGCCGCCACGGGCGCGGGCCAGGTGGACATCCTGATCGGCACGCACCGGCTGCTCCAGCGCGACGTCGTGTTCAAGGAGCTCGGCCTGGTGATCGTGGACGAGGAGCAACGCTTCGGCGTGAAACACAAGGAGGCGCTCAAACGCCTACGCGTCTCGGTGGATTTCCTCTCGATGAGCGCCACGCCCATCCCGCGCACACTCTATATGGCGATGACCGGCGCGCGCGACATGAGCGTGATCGAGACCGCCCCGACCAACCGCCACCCGATCCAGACCGTCGTCAAAACCTACGACGAGCAGGTCGTGACCGACGCGATCCGCTTCGAGATCAAGCGCGGCGGCCAGGTGTTTTACCTGCACAATCGCGTGATGACGATCGACCTCGTGGCGGCGCGCCTGCGCGAGCTGCTACCCGACCTCAACATCGGCGTCGGTCACGGGCAGATGGACGAGCACGAGCTGGAGCGCGTGATGACGGACTTCGTGGCCGGCACGTACCAGGTGCTCGTCTGCACCACGATCATCGAGAGCGGCCTCGATATCCCGAACTGCAACACGATCATCATCGAGGGCGCGGACCGTTTCGGGCTCTCGCAACTTTACCAACTGCGCGGGCGCGTCGGGCGTTTCAAGCACCAGGCCTACGCGTACCTGCTGCTCCACCGGCACTCGCACCTGCTCGACGTCGCCCGGCAGCGCCTCGCGGCCCTGCGGCAGCACAACCAGCTCGGCGCCGGCTTCCGCATCGCGATGCGCGATCTGGAGCTGCGCGGCGCCGGCAACCTGCTCGGCTCCGAACAAAGCGGGCACATCGTAGGCGTCGGTTTCGAGCTGTATTGCCAACTCCTGCGCCAATCCGTCGCCCGCCTGAAAGGCGAGACGCCCGCGGCCAGCATCCGGGCCAGCGTGAAACTCGATTTCGTGTTCGTAGGCGACGGCACGCCCGACAAGGCCACCTCGACGCGCCCCGGCTACGAGGACGGTTACACCGTGCTGCGCGACGCCGAAGATGCCGCCGGTGGCGCCAAGGCCGTGGCGATGATCCAGGCGCGCCTGCCGCACACGTACATCGCCGAGCTGCGCCTGCGGCTGGATTTCTACCGCAAACTCGCTCTTGCAGAGAACCTGCAACAGCTCCGCCAATTGGAGGCCGACCTGCTCGACCGCTTCGGCAAGTACGGCGACGAAGTCAAAGCCCTGCTATTAATCACCGAAATCCGAATTCGCGCGGAACAAAAGCACATCGCCTCCGTCGAAGCAGATTCCCACCGTCTGAAGATGCTCAGAGCCAGCGGTCGCCGGGACGACTGGGTAATGCACGGCACCCGGTTTCCAAGGTTGACCGCGCCGAAGCCCCTCCTACGGTTGCGCGAAATCGTCTCTTTCCTGAACAATTTGCCATGATTACCCGCCGCTTCGTTTTCGGAGCCCTCTTTTCGTTCTCCCTCGCAACCTTACCCATTGCGGCCGAAAACGCCTCCAACTCCACCACGGCCATCGATGACGGGCTGAATCTGCGCTTCGCCAACGGCATCGCCGCCATCGTGGAAAGCAAGCCGATCACGGTGGACGACATCCGCCGCGAGATCACGCCGCTCATCCCATCGCTCCAGCGCGAGTGCCGCAACGAGCAGGAGTTCAACGTCAAACTCGAGGCCCTGCAGGACGACATCATCCAGAGCCTGATCGACCGCGAACTCATCGTGAAGGAGTTCTACCGAAAGAAGGATGGCGAAGACGAAGTCCGCCGCATCCCCTCCACCTACGTCGACAACCGGCTCGACGAAATCCAGGCCGAAGACTTCGGCGGCGACCGCTCCAAGTTCCTCGCTTATCTCCGTGCCCGCGGCATCACCCTGCGCGACTACCGCACCGAGGTCGAAAACGACATCATTTACCAGTACATGCGCGGCCAGCAGCGCCGTAACCAGAACATCGTCAGCCCGGTCAAGATCGAGCAGTACTACGCCGAAAACAAAGACCGCTTTTATCAAGAGGACGAGGCCCACATGCGCCTCATCCAGCTCAACCGCGAGGAGGGCGAATCCGACCTCCAACTGACCACCCGCGCCACCGAGATCGTCAACCGCGTGCGCAACGGCGAGCGTTTCGACGAGATCGCCAAGCAGTACTCCAAGGAAAGCCGCCGCGCCCGTGGCGGCGACTGGGGCTGGCAAAAACGCCCGGACCTCAAAAAAGAGTTCAGCGAGCCGCTCTTCGCCCTGAAGAAGGGTGAGGTCACCGACCCGATTCTCCTAGGCGACAACTGCTTCGTCCTCTTCGTCGAGGAGCGCAAGTACGCCGGCACCCAAACCATCGACGACGTGCGCGACGAGATTGAGCGTATCCTGATCCAACAGATGTCGCGTCAATCGCACGAGCGCTGGCTCGAACGCCTGCGCCGCAACGGCTACGTGAAACACTACTGAGCGCGCGCCACGCCCTCGCCTTTCAAGCCGGTCCCGCAAGGGCCGGCTTTTTTGTCGCCAGCAACCGTCTACACCAGCCCCTCGGCCGCATACTCAGCCAGCACCTGCGGGTCGGTCTCCACCGCCCGGACTCCACGGAGCAGTGCGCCCGCCTCCGCACGGCCGACGAGGCGCGAGACCGCCCACACCGCATGCGCACGCACCAGCGGCTCGCCATGCCCGGCCAGCTTCACCAGCGCCTCCAGCCAGACGCCGTCGCCGGAGTTGCCCGCCACCACACACGCGTTGCGCAACAGCCCGGCCAGCTTCACGCGCTTCACCGGCGTGCGCCGGAACACCTCCGCGAAACGCTCCGGCGTCAGCGCCAGAATCTCGCCCAGCGGCAGGCGGAGACACTCCGGCCGCGCCACGAGCAGCGGGCTGCGGGCAGGCTTGGAAAAACGATTCCAGGGACAGACCGCAGCACAGTCGTCGCACCCGTAAATTTTGTCGCCGATGGCAGCACGCCACTCGCGCGGGATCGGCCCCCTGTGCTCGATCGTCAGATAGGAAACGCACCGCCGTGCATCGATCACGCCCGGCCGCACGAGTGCGCCGGTCGGGCAGGCGGTCTGGCAGCGGTCGCAATGCCCGCACAGAGCCCCGATGCCACGCGTGGCCCCACGCAGGGGCGGATCGGCCGGCAACTCCACCCGGGTGAGAATCGCCGCGAGAAACAGCCAGTTGCCCCACTCCGGCGAGATCAGCATCGCGTTTTTGCCGATAAACCCAGTGCCAGCCCGTTCGAGCCACGCCCGTTCGAGCACGGGCCCCGCATCGACATAATAACGATAATCCTCCGACGACACCCCGTACAACGCCTCCAGCACGCGTCCGGCGGCGACAAGGGCTGGCTTGAGCGTATCGTGGTAGTCCTCGTAGCCGGCGTACCGTGCCCAGCGGGGCCCGGGCACTGGCGGTTCCTGCGGAGAATAGTTCACCCCGAGCGCGACGACCGAGCGCACGCCCGGCAACACTCCGGCAGGATCGGCCCGTTTGTCCGCCGAGCGCTCCATCCACGCCATATCAGCGTGCATGCCCTGCGCCAGCCAGGCACGAAGCGCGCCCGCCGCAGGCAGCTCGCCTGGCACCGCAAAGCGGACTGTGTCGAAGCCCAGTTTCAGCAGCCGGCGCCGGAGCTCCGCCGCACGGGCGTCGCCGGTCAGAGCGTCGGCTTGCGATGCGCCTGCTCCCATTCGAACGCCTCCCGGCGATAGGCCCGCATCACGTGCGCGGTCACATCCAGCAGCGGACGCCCGTCGGTCAGAATCATCGTGCCTGCGCGCCGGTACACCGGCTCGCGCTGGGCAAACAACGTGCGGATGCGCTCTGCCGGATCTTCGACGTTGAGCAGCGGACGGCTCCGGCTGCCCGACGTGCGTTGCAAAATCGTTTCGAGGGAGGCGTGGAGGCAGATCAACACGCCACGCTGCTGCACCAGCTCCAGCATGCCCGGCTGGACAATCAGTCCACCGCCACAGGCGACGACACAGCCCTCCGTCGGGTGCCCCTCCGCGATAAACGCCCGCTCGCGCAGCCGGAACGTGGACTCGCCGTCCTGCGCAAAAATGTCGGGGATGCTCTTGCCCGTCAGCCGCTCGATCTCGTGGTCACTGTCGAGCAGCCGGTAGCCGAGGCGCTGGGCTACGATGCGCCCCACCGTGGTTTTGCCCACGCCCATAAAGCCCACGAGATACAAATTGACGTTTGGTGTGCGCATCGGCGGAGGGCAGCAAACGCAGCGTGCCCCGCCCTGCCAATCGCGAAATCAGAGCGTCCGCCTCGCGACAAAAAAACGCCCTCCGAATCGGAGGGCGTTTCGTGAAAATGCGTGGAGCGTAGCGCGGGCCTTACTTGGCAGCCGGTGCGGCCGCAGGAGCGGGAGCCGCCTCGGGGGCCGGAGTCGCCTTCACATCGAGCAGCTCGACGTCGAAGATCAGCGCGGAGCCGGGAGGGATGCCGCGCTGGCCGCGATCGCCGTAGGCGAGTTTCGCCGGGATATAGAGTTTCATGTGGCCGCCCTTGCTGATGCGCTGGAGACCTTCGGACCAGCCGGGGATCACCTCGCCGAGGACAAACTCAGCCGGCTCGGCCGGCACACCCGGGGCGCGGGCCTCGCGGGAGGTGTCGAACACCGTGCCGTTCACCAGCGTGCCCGTGTAGTGGACGACGACGGTATCGGTCAGCTTCGGAGCCGGGCCTTCACCCTGCTTGAGCACCTCATAGCAGAGGCCGCTCGGCAGCTCGGTGACGTTCTTGTTTTCCTTCAGCTTGGTGAAGAGCGCAGCGGACTCGGTCTCGCTCTCCTTCTTGAGCTTGGCAACCCAGGCGCGCTGTTTGCCCTGCACGTATTCCTGGATCGCGGGACCGATCTTCTCGAGGGCGTAGGGAGCATCCTTGCCTTGCGCAGCGAGTTCGAGGCCCTTCACGACGGAGGCGAGCTGGGCAGGCGTAAACTCATAGGAAGCCAGACCGCTCTGCACACCCATGTACCAGCCAAGCGACTCGATGACCTGGGCCTCGGTGAACGAGGCCGGGGCGGACGGCTCAGCTGCGGGAGCGGCGGCGGTGGCCTTGGCGCCGGCCGAAGCGTCGCCAGGGACGTTGACTTTGATCTCCTGCGCGCTGGCGCCAGCCACGAGGCCGAACGCAAGGACGCCGAGGGTGAGGGTGCGTTGCAATTTCATGCGATGATTGAAGGGGGGTGAGGGTTTGAGTGCGGCACCGGCAAAGAGGTTCCGCGGAAAGGGCTGACTAGACCGGCTCCCCTGTGAAATGCAATCCCCGAGACGCCACTCCCCGCTTGTATCCCCCATCCGGGCATCCCATCCTGCGCACCATGTCACCCGACCAATTTTGGACGAGCCAGGACGGTCAAGTGCTGGCCGTGCGCAATCAGAACGAGCGCAGCGTGGCGCTCACCCTGGCCTTCTGGCCGCGGCACCCCGCCGAATTTGAGTTCATGCGCGAGCAGGCGCCGCGCCTGCACTTCACGGAGCGCAGCACGCTCGCACGCATCGGCATCGAGATGAGCGTGGGCGTGCCCACCATCGAAAAGGGCCGGCTGGTCATCGAAGCGACCGCATTCCTCTTCGACGAAAAGTTCCCCAACGCTCCCTTCTGGAAAAAACTCCTGCGCCCGGGCGTGCCCGTCGGTCGCCTTTACCTCGCCCCCGCCTCCGCCAAACTCTCCGCCACCGAAATCTGGGACGCTCTCAAGCAAAACCAGATCAAGCTGCCCAACACGATCAGCATCGACCGCCTGGGCCGAGTCTTCCTCACCCCGCATCAGGTGTACTACACGATCAGCCCGAAGCTCCCGCGCGACGGGTTCGAGCGCCTCGTCAACGGCGAAGCCGGCCGCTCCTACCTCGACAAGGTCCAGCTCCGCCACGACCTCAGCCCCCTGTCCATCGGCCCGCGATCCGGCCTGCTCACCAGTTGCTCCATGTTCCTCAAGGAGCACTACGTCGTGCTCAACCAAGGCGAGGGAAACTTCGGCATCCACACCAGCGCAGTCCTCCTCGACCCGGTAAAGACTTTTGGCACGAACATCATGCTGGAGATCTACAACCAGGGCGACCAGCCCGTGGTCAACCCGATGGTCTCCGTCGAGGTCTTCCGTGCCCCCACGCCCCAGGACACCGGCAGCAAGTCCCTCGCGAAACGCCGCACCCGCCTCTACGCCACCGCGCGCGACCTCTACGAGCACGTGGACAAAAACCCGCCCCCGGAAACCGCCGAGCGCCCCAAGACCAAGATCTCCGTGCGCGGCCGCAGCGCCACCATGGAAAACGTGAGCATGCTGCTCAACGCCGCCCAGTTCGCCGACCTCAAGGCCCGGCGGACCACGCCCGACGCCTATCCCGTCAGCGCCCGCACGATGATCCAGGCCCTCGACTGCGCCACCGATGAAGCCGATACGCTGGTCGTCGATTTCTTCCCCAACCTGCTTGAGCAAATCGAGCTCCTCGCCCGTCTCCAAAAACTGAAGCTGCGCCGCATCGTCTTCCGCAAGCCCTCCCGCACGCACGGGTTCTTCCTCTCCAGCGCCGCGCACGGCCGCCTCGATGCCTTCAACGGCATCGGCATCCAGGTTTACTGGTACAACGAGCAGATGAAGGACCTCTATCTGCACACCTACAAAAAAGGCCACGGCTTCTTCATCCGCGAAGAGCTCGTGAAACGCTTCCAGGAGGCCACCATCCTGGCCTTCTACGGCAGCGCCGTCGGCCTCGACGACGAGCAGACCCGGCGCATCTCCACACTCATCGACAAACTCTCCGCCTTCATCGGCACCAACGTCGGCGTGCTCACCGGCGGCGGCGGCGGCGTCATGCGACTGGCCACGGATCAGGCCCGCGAAAAAGGCGCGATCACTGGCGCCTGCTTCCTCGAACTCGAAGCCCAGCCGCCCGAGCTCGGCGTGGATTTCTTCAACACCTTCCAGGAAACATCCCGACACTTCCGCCAAAAATGGTTCGAAGTGGCCGATTTCTGCATCTTCAACGTCGGCGGCGTCGGCACCCTCGAAGAAATCGGCATCGAGATGTGCAACCTCAAACTCGGCATCCGCCCACGTACGCCCTACGTCTTCTACGACTCACGCTTCTTCGCCGACCTCCGCAAACAGATCCGCCACATGATCCAGACCAAGCGCGCCCCCGCATGGATCATGGACTACATCCTGTTCAGCGACGACCCCGACGAGGTCGTCTCCTTCTACCGCGAGAAACTCCAGGTGCTCTGACCCCGGTCAGCCCACCACGAAAGGCGCGACATACCCCGTCGCGCCTTTTTTATTTCTCCGCAGCGACCCGCGTGAGCGTTTTCAAAACGAACCGCGGCACCGCCGGCCGCAGCTTGCGCGTCACCCGCGCGGTCATCTTGTGCCGGTCCAGGTGCTTCAACACGCCGTAACCCACGCCCGTGATTCCCGCAAATCCCGCCGGCCAGAACAACGCCGCATAGCCCATCGAATGAAAGCCCAGACCGCCGAGCACGCACCCGACGAAAAATCCGCTCATCAAAATCACGCACAATTGCACGCGCCGCCAGTCCACCGGGCGCCCCTGCATCCAGTGGCCCAGTGCGATCCCGAGATCCGTCAGCATGCCCGTCACATGCGTGGTCCGGATCAACGCCCCGCTGTAGCTCGTGACCATCGCATTCTGAAGCCCGCACGCCATCGCGGCCAGATACTCTCCCGCAACCAGCCCGCCCTGCATGGCGAAAGTCGCACCAAACAGCAGCGCCGACTCCAGAGCCAGCACCATGCCGTATCGGCGACCCAATTTCGCACTCGTCTCGCGCAACGTGAATCCGCTGAGCATGCACCCGACGAAAAACGCGAGCAGCACCGCGAGTACATGCCACGCCGCAGCCAAGTCGCCGCCGACCAGATCGAGCCCCACCCACGTGACATTGCCCGTCATATGACTGAACGCCTGCCGGTGGACACTGAGCAGACCGACCGCATTGATACCTCCGGCGATCACCGCCAGGATAAACCCTCCGATCAAAACCCAACGAGGCGTCGATTTTGGTGTCATGAAATCATGCAGTCCGCCGGCAATCTCCGCCGGGCGTCCTCGCAAATGCGCGAGCGCGTACTCAGTACGCGACTCCGCTCGGGCTCACGCGCGCCGCACACGTTTCACGGGGAAATGAAACGCCGCCAGCTGCCACGTTCGCCTCGGTTCGCCACCTGATCGGCAGCAAACGGCTCCGGTTGTGTCTTCCTTTGGGGAGGGAGAAAGCAACGGCCATGCCCTCGAGCCATCCGCCGAGCACCGACCGGCCGCTCTTGGTAAAGAGGGCCACATCATGGCTGCGCGACTGTGGACTCGGAAACATGGGGCGCCTCTTTATGCAGCCGCGCTGCCAATCCACATCAGAAATCCGCATCCATTTTATATAAATCATTTTATAACACACCAAGGGCGATTTCAGTCAGGATGAAGACGCCCTCTACTTCTTAAATTTGCGCAGTTTTTGCGCGAGCAATTGCGCAAACTATGCTCTAACCATTCCGTGAATCCGGCCCAAATCACCATCGTCGTCCTCGACCGCAACGCCAGCGACCTCGCCTCGCTTGCACAGATTTTGGAGGACATCGGGTACCGCGTCTTGAGCGCCAGCACGACGGCCCATGTCGAGCGCTTCGTGCAGACCGAAGCCGTCAACCTCGTCGTCAAGGGCTTCGAGGCCGGCCAGGTCGACGTCATCGCCTTCATGCGGCAGATCAAGACGCTCTCGCGCGACACCGAGTTCATCCTCTGCGGACGCGGCGGCACGATCGAAACCGCCGTCGAGGCAATCCACCAAGGCGCCAGCGAATACCTGCCCAAACCGGTCAACGCCGCGGCGCTGACCCAAGCCGTCCAGCAGGCACTCGACCGCCAGTCGCTCGTCGCCGAAGATCCCAAGCTGCGCCAGAGCCTCAAACGCCGCACCAGCCCCGATGTATTTGCCGGCTCCAGCCCGCGCATGCGCCAGATCACCGAGACGCTCGCCGAAGTCGCCACCACCGACGTCCCGGTGCTCGTCACCGGCGAAAGCGGCACCGGCAAGGAACTCGCCGCCCGCGCGATCCACGCACGCAGCCGCCGGCAATCCGGGCCGTTCATCGCCATCAACTGCGCCGGCCTGGCCGACAGCCTCATCGAGTCGGAGCTTTTTGGACACGTCCGGGGCGCCTTCACCGGCGCGGTGCAGGACCGGCCTGGCGCATTCCAGATCGCCGCCGGCGGCACCCTCTTCCTCGACGAGATCGGCGACCTCTCGCCCAAGGGCCAGGGCGACCTGCTGCGCGTGCTGGAAGACGGCGTGTTTCGCCCGCTCGGCAGCCCGCACGCCGTCACCGCCAACGTCCGCATCGTGGCCGCCACCAATCGCGACCTCGCCCGCCGGGCCAACGAAGGCCACTTCCGCGAAGACCTCCTCTACCGGCTCAACATCGTCGAGATCGACCTGCCGCCGCTGCGCAAACGCGCCGAGGATATCCCCGCGCTCGTCGCCTCGTTCAACGCCCACTTCTGCGCGCGCCACAGCCGCCGGCAAAAGCACTTCACGCCCGAGTTTCTCGCGCAGCTCGCCCGCCATCCCTGGCCGGGAAACATCCGCCAACTGCGCAACCTGATCGAGCGGATCGTCGTCACCACGCACGCCACCGAGATCGGCCCCGAGCTCGCCCCGCCCATCCCGACAAACTCCGCAAACGCCACCACGGCCGCCGGCGCAAGCCGCGCGGAGGCCGCGCCGATGTTTGCCGTCCACTTCGGCATGACCGCCGCCGAGGTCGAAGCGCTGCTCATCCGCCACACACTCGAAAAACTCGACGGCCACCGCGCCGAAGCCGCCCGCGTGCTCGGCCTGAGCCGCCGCACCCTGCACTACCGCCTCAGCAGCGCGGCGACGCCTCAGTGAGCGGAGCTGGAGACGACGCGCTCGGCAGCCCGAAGGGGAATCCACTGCGCCGGTGTTTTGCATCTATCCTCAAACTCCATGCGCACCTTTCTTCTCCGCCTCCTCGCAGCCTTCGTCTCGCTGATTCTCGCGGCCCACACCTTCGCTGACGACCAGCCTGCCTCGATCTCCGGGCCAGCCGTCGCCTGGAAATTCAACACCGGACAGGAAGTCGTCTCGGCTCCGCTCCTCGCCGACGGCGTCCTCTACTGCGGCAGCAAAAGCTACGGCTTCTTCGCGATCGATGCCGCCACCGGCACCCTGATCTGGAAACTCGACGCCAAGTTCCCCGTCAGCTCCAAGGCGGCCATCGCTGGCGATCTCGTCTGCTTCGAATGCGGCAACATTCTCACCGGAGTGGACCGCAAGACCGGCAAGGTCCGTTGGGAATTTGTCGCCCGCCCATTCCGTCCCATCGCCTCAATGGATCTCACCGACTATCACCGCTCCTCGCCCGTGATCGAAGGCAACGTCGCCTACTTCGGCGACGACTGGGGCAACCTCAACGGCGTCGATGTGCGCGACGGCAAACTCGTTTTCCAATACACGACGCCCACCCAGCGCCCGATCCGCGCCACGCCCGCCGTCAGCAAGGGGATGGTCTTCTTTGGTGACTGGGAGGGCGAAGTGTACGGCGTCTCCCTCGCCGACCGGAAACTGGTCTGGCAACGCACCCAGCAGGACTGCCGGCCGTACTACGGCGCGGTCGTCTCCGAATTCGTCGTGCAAGACGGACTCGTTTACTTCGGCAGTCAGCACGACGTGTTTGCCCCGCTCGACATCGCCACCGGCCAACCGGTCTGGACCTACGTCGAGCCGAAGCACAGCTACCTGCCAGCGACCCCACTGATCCACGAGGGCCGCGTCATCACGGCGACGACCATCTTCACCAACTCGGTGCTCTGCCTGGACAAGGGCGCGCTCGCCTGGGCATTCAAGGGCGAGGGCATCTTCTTCACCAAGCCCGTGCTGCAAGGCTCCACGCTATTCGTGAACAGCACGAATTTCGGCGGCGCCGGCCACCTTTACCTCCTCGACGTCGCCGACGGAAAACTCATCAACCGCCTGCGCATCGAAAAAGCCACCGCCTCCGCCCCGGCGCTCGACAGCGAGCGCGTTTACCTCGGTGCCGGCGACGGCTGCCTCTACGGGCTCAAGCTAAGCGAGCTCACCAAGCCCAGTGCCCCAGCGCCCTGAGCGCGCCGTGCGCACGCAACAGGCGCATCACGCCATCCGCCAAATATCGGGCCACTAAATTGCCTCACTTCTTGGCCTCGAGTTCGCGTACCGAGCGAATCTGAAAGCTATAATCAATCCACAGCTCGATCTCGTTTTCGGAGCACGCGCGCATCTGCACACGCTGCGCGAGCCCGTTGGGAATCACCTCGCAACCCGCACCAAGCCCCTTGCGCACGAATTCCAGGTCGGCGAAAATCTTTTCGAGAAGCTCACGCCGGTACTGGCTCGGTTGGCGAAGGTACAGTCCCACGACACCATCAAGCAACTTGGTCTGTCCGACGAGTTCCACCCCGTCGAGTAGGTCGCGCACCTGTTTCACGCGATCAAGCAGTTTGGCGTCTGAAGTCAGATCGGCAAAAACCACAATGCTGGCAAACGACGCAGGCCGGTCTGAGCGCGAAATGAGCGAAAGTTTGCGATTGCCGCTGGCAAAGCGCACCTCGCGCTGTTCCAGACGCAATCCAGCCGTTTTTGTCACCGTCTTCTGCAGATTTTCGATGGTAGCATAGAGCTCGCGATTACGGACGTCCTGTTTGTCGGCGTTGTTCGACAAGACAAACTGGACCACGACCGCTTCCGCCTTTTTCACCAGAGTGATCGGGACCAACGGCGCATGCTGGTTGGGATCAGCGATAGGCGTCACAATCCGAGACCCGGCGAGCACGCTGCTCGCTTGATAGCCAGCGTCCGCCCCAGAAGCCACGCTGAATGGGCTCAGCTCAATCAACGCTTCTTCTCCAGCGCTTTCATCTTGGGCCAAAGCCGCAAAGGATGTGCACAGAAAGATGGATAGCAGACTGATAAAATGTCTCATGGTAGATTTTTGGGGATGTGCTTTTCCAGGGGTAATGGGCGGTCAGTGAGGCTGGCCCCATCGATTCCGAAGGAAGGCTCCGCGGAGCTCCTACCGGAGTGTCACATCAATCTCCGGCTTGGAGTCCAAGTTTGAGAGGATCGCCTCAAATTCAATCCTCTCGGATTTGATCAGCCGCTCGCGCTCTATCTGCCGCCGCTTCTGTTTTGCGCTCCGTTGCGTGTCCCCTCGGATAGCATCCTCCCTCGCGGTCCAATTACCGTCGCTCCGGTAGTTCCGCACGGTCGCAAAGCCATGCATGCGCCAGCGGCCGGACCAGCCTTGGATCGCTTCAGGCGCATCCAGCTCCACATCGCATACACACTCCGCGCCCATCATCCGATACCTCTCAGCAAAATAATTCCTGCAAAGGCGCTCTGCCACAGATCGCACATGCGCGGGTTCAGTACTATCCAATGCGGTGGGCTCCGCAGCTTGCACCATCAACACAGGCGCCAAACCAGTCAGCGCAATCATGAGCAACAGCAGTAGTTTTTTCATCGGGGGCTTCTGCCTAGTTGTTGGTTAGCAGCTCTAAGTCAAGATATTGCAGCCACGGGGCGAAAATCGAGCATGCGACGGTAGCGGTCCACGCTCGCCACCACGACCTCCAGTGAGCTGCCCAAGGCGTAGCGGTGTTTGCCGCGCCGGCCGACGAGTGCCGTACCCGCCGCATCGCGGCGGTATGCGTCACCCGGCAGCGCATCGATCGGCACGAAGCCGAAGGTGAGCGACTCGGTGAGCTCGATAAACAGGCCGTTGGCGCGCACGTCGGTGATGACGGCAGCAAACTTTGTCTTCTGGCGCTTGGCCATCTCGCGCTCGAAATACTCCAGCAGCTTGATCTTCTGCGACTCGCGTTCGGCCTCCTGCGAGTTGGTCTCCGTGGCGCTGAGGTGCTCGCCCATCGCATCGAGCTGCGCCGTCGTGTAGGCGAAACGCGGGCGCGCCGACGTCGGCTGTCCGGCATGTTTCACCAGATAGGTGTCGAAAACGCGGTGCACCACGAGATCGGAGTAGCGGCGGATCGGCGACGTGAAATGAGTGTAGTCTTTTTTGTTGAGCCCGTAGTGGCCATCGGCCGTCGCGCGGTAGCAGGCTTTCTTCAGGTGCCGGAGCAACTGCGAGCGCAGGAGATAGCCCTGCGGGTGGGTCGTCAGCGCACGGAGAAGTCTGCCGATTTCCGCGCGACGCGTCAGGTCGCCGCACGCGAGGTTGAAGGTGGCCACGTACTGGCGAAACTCGGCGAGGCGATCATCGTCCGGCGCATCGTGCACGCGGTAAATCGACGGCATACGGTGTGAACGCGTGAGGCGGGCCACGGCCTCGTTGGCCGCGAGCATGAACTCCTCGATGAGCTGGTGGCTCTCGTCGTTCTCAATCTTCTCCAATCGGTCGGCGTAGCCCTCGGCGTTTACAAAAATCTTGGTCTCGGGCATGTCGAGATCGAGGCTCCCCGCGGCCATGCGGTCCGTGCGCAGGCGCTTGGCAATTGCCCAGAGTTTACGAACCCAACTCTGGAGATCGACGAGTTCCAGGTCATCGAGCGAGTTGAGGGCCCGCCCCGTTGAGCCGGTCTGGTGCTTCGCAGGCAGAGGGAGCGCGCGGATGCGGTTGAGGTCACCCTCGAAGAGCAACGCGTAGGCCTGCCGGTACGTGAGGCGCTTGCGGCTGCGGATGACGGTGTTGGCAAACGTCGTCTCGCGCAGGCGCCCGGTGCGGTCGAAGGTCAACAGGACGGCCTTGGTGAGGCGGTCCTGGCCTTCGACCAGGGAACAGAGCCCGTTGGACAACTTCTCCGGAAGCATCGGCACCACGGTGCCGACGAGATAGGTCGAATTGCCGCGGCGTTGCGCCTCGCGGTCGAGCGCGGTGCCCGGCGCGACGTAGGCGGAGACATCCGCGATGTGCACGCCCACGCGCACCTCGCCGCCGTCGAGCGTCTCGATCGAGAGCGCGTCGTCGAAATCCTTCGCGTCGTCCGGGTCGATGGTGATGGTCGGCGTCTCGCGGTAGTCGAGACGGTTGACGAGCTCCGACGGGCGAACGCGCGCCGGCAGTGCGGCAGCCTCTTGCAACACCTCCGTGGGGAAATCCGGCGAAAGGGAAAACTTTTCGTAGACGCCGAGCAGCTCGGCACGCGGCTCGTATTGCCGGCCCAGCCGTTGCACGAGCACGCCGGTCAACGGCGAATCGCGGTCCAGCCACTCGTCGAGTTGCACCACGACCTTGTCGCCCGCCGTGAGCGGTGGATCGAGCGGCTCTGGCGTCTCCACCGCACGCAGCGTCACTGGCACCGGGACGCGCGGATCGTCGGGCAAAAACTGGAGCCCGCGCCCGGCACGGCGCAATGTACCCACGAACGACGTCCGCGAGCGCTCGACGACGCGCACCACGCGCCCGGCCAATTGAGCCCCGCGTCCGTCGCGCGGCGGCAAGCGCCTCGCGTACACGCGCACCACGACCTTGTCTCCCGGGAGCGCGACGTGGCTGTCCTCCGGGGAAATCTGGATCGGCTCAGCCGCCGGTTCGGTGGATGGGCCGAGTGTGGGATTGACGGATGCATAGCCGCCCTGACGAAAATGAATGCGCCCCTCGACCTCGCCCTCGCTGCCGGCGAGCCGCAAGCGATCGCCTTGCACGCGGACCAACTCGCCGCCGCTGAGCATCCGGCGAACCTCGTGCGTGAGCACGGCGCGTTGTTTTTTGGCCAGTCCGAGCGCACGCGCCAAGGCGACCTCATCGGACGGACGGTAATCAGGATGCTGGAGGTGCGTGAGGAGGCGATCACGGAGGGACATGCGCAAAGCATGGCCTCTGGCTCCGTGAATAGACAGGGAAAAAACACAGGGGGGGGACGGTACGGTAAAGACCAAGGAGTCGCGCAAGCGTTGCGCCGCCGATGTCGTTGCCGAAAGGTGACGCAACGATCGATGTTTGGAGTTGGCCTGACACCGAGGCCGCACTTAATCACGGCCCGATGAAAATTGTCCACGTGGCGAGCGAGCTCTACCCCTACGTGAAAACTGGCGGGCTGGCGGATGCAGTCGGCGCGCTGGTCACCACGCTGGCCGAGCGAGGTCACGAAGTGGCGGCCATCGTGCCGGGCTACCGTGCCCTGCTGGACCGGCCCGAAGCAGCCGGCGCCGCGCGTGCGCTCCGGCTGCACATCCCGATGGGCGACGTCACCTACGTCGGCGAGGTGCGGGCGTTTTCGCCGCGTCCGCGGCTCACGGTGTACCTGATCTGCCGCGACGAGTGTTTCGACCGGCGCGGGCTGTACGGTAACGGGGAGCGCGACTACGAGGACAACGCGCACCGGTTTCTCTTTTTTCAGAAGGGAGCAATCGAAGCGATGAGTCTGCTCGATGGCACCGCGGACATCGTACACTGCCACGACTGGCAAGCCGCGCTACTGCCACTGCTACTGCGCGAGGCCGAACGCCGCACGCGCACCGTCCTGGCAGCCAAAACGGTGTTCACCATCCACAACATCCTGTTTCAAGGGTTGTTCCCTATGCGTCATTTCGATGCCACGAACCTGCCGCCAGAATATCGCGGGATCGATGGGCTCGAATTCTACGGCCAGATGAACTGGCTCAAAGGCGGACTGCTCTACGCTGACAAGATCACCACGGTAAGCCCCCGTTACGCCGAAGAGATCCAAACGCCGGCTTTCGGCTGCGGTTTGGAAGGCGTGATCGCGACTCGCCGTGGCGACCTGCATGGCCTGATCAACGGCATCGACCCGACAGTATGGAATCCAGCGATCGATCCGTTGCTGCCCGCACGCTACAACAGCGAGGACCTCGCGGGCAAAGCCGCATGTCGCCAGGCGTTGCTCAAACTCACCGGACTGGAGGCCACGGCCAAGACGCCAATCTACGGCATGGTGTGCCGGTTGACGGAACAAAAGGGCATCAACCTGCTCCTCGCCAACAAGGATTTCTTCCTGAAAGAGAAAGTCCGGCTCGTCGTGCTCGGCTCAGGAGAAAAACGCTACGAGGAGGCGGTGAAGGCTCTCTGCGAAAGCGCGCCGGGCAAAATGGCGTTTGCGCACCGTCTCGACGAAGGCATGAGCCATCTCATCGAGGCCGGCAGCGACTTTTTCTTGATGCCCTCCCTCTTCGAGCCATGCGGGCTCAACCAGATGTACTCCCAAGTCTACGGGACACTCCCGCTGGCCAGCGACGTCGGCGGACTTTCGGATACCGTAATCGACCTCGACCGTGAACCACGGGCGGGCACCGGCCTCACCTTTGCCGCCACCATAGAGGGATTGCGCCACGCATTGAAACGCTCGCTACGGCTCTTCGCGGATCCGGCACGCTATTCGGCGGCACAGCGTCGGGGCATGACGAAAGATTTCGGCTGGGCGACCGCCGCAACCGCCTACGAGAAACTTTATCAAGACGTGGGCTAGGTGGATTGGGTTGGACGAGCCAACCGCAGAAGGCGGGCCACTGACGAGCCGCAATAAAAAGGCCGGCGTCCCGAGACGCCGGCCAACATGAACCGAGGACAAAGGAATAGGCGGGATCAGTTGTTATTACCCGAGCGCGCCTGGATAAACTCGCGGATGACCTCCATGCGACGGCGCAGGCGGTGCTCTTCGGCGATCTCCTCCGTGGTGCGCTGGGTCTCGTGAATCGCGATTTCCTTACGCATCTTGGAGAGCGCGATGTTTTGCAGCTGGCGCACGCGCTCGCGGGTGACGCGGAACTTGCGCCCCACCTCCTCCAGCGTGAGCTCGTCGTAGCCATCCAAGCCAAAACGGTACTTGATGATTTCCGCTTCGCGGGGATCGAGGTTGGCGACCATCGCGTGGAGATTATCCGTCACGTTTTTGGCACGCAGCGACTCAAAGGGACTCGTGGCATTCTCGTCGCCGACGATTTCACCGAAGGAGGCCGAGTCGTGCTCATCGCCGACAGGCGCATCAAGTGAGGCCGGGCGGACGCTGACGGACTTCAAGTGGGCGACCTTGCTGGTCGGGATGGCGAGTTCGATCGCCAACTCTTCGTCCGTGGGCTCGCGCCCGAGGGTCTCAGTCAGCGCCATGGCGGTGCGGCGCATTTTGGAGATCTTGTCGACCAAGTGCACCGGGAGGCGGATGGTCTTCGACTGGTTGGCCAAGGCACGCTTGATGGATTGTTTGATCCACCACGCAGCATACGTGGAGAGTTTACCACCCTTGCGGGGGTCGAAACGCTCGACTGCCTTGACCAGGCCGATGTTGCCCTCGCTGATAAGATCGAGCAAAGGAAGACCGAAGTCTTTGTAATCCATAGCGATCTTAACAACCAAGCGCAGATTGGCCTTGATCATGTGATCGCGTGCAGCCTGATCGCCCCGGCGGATCCGGCGGGCGAGCGTGACCTCCTCCTCGATGGTGAGGAGGGGCGTCTTGGCGATTTCCTGCAAGTAGAGTTGCAGGTGGCTTCGCTCCAGCGGCGCGGCCTCGCTCGCCGCGGGCTCGGATTTCTCCAAGAAGGACGGCGGTGCGTCCAAAGGAGCGGGAGCAAGGGCGACGGTCTCGCGGTGGGAAACCAAATCGTCTTTTGAGTCGTTCGTGGAATGGATTTTGGTTTTCGCGTGCATGTGAGGCCTTGGATGGAATTGATTCTCAAGTAGCGCAAGATCGTTTAGGTCCGCGCCTTCAGTCATTTTATAAGGTGATAATGGATCGATCTGATGATTAGTGACTCTAATCGTCGTTGTAATTTCCTTAATAACTAACGGCACAAAACGAGGGCAAAAACAGCGGGCTGTCAGCCCGGGTTCTGGTGAGGTGAATGAACCTGTGCCGACACGCTGAGACTCCGATCGGCCTCTGGCTAACCTTTATTGTTAAGTATATTGCGAAGCAACGACGGCGAAAACCCTTAGGGCATCACACGCCCAGAGACCCATCATTTGCGAGATCGTGACACGGCAAAAGCGACGCCCCGTCAGAGGATAGCTCTGACGGGGCGTAAAGCAGGGGGACTTTGCAGCGAAAAACCGCGGACACTAAATACGCAGGATTCTTTCTACCAGCATCCTACGAGCCTCTTGATGGTCAAAACTCCTCAGCCATCGCAACGGCCTTAAATAGCGCGGAGGCCTTGTTTATCGTCTCCTGGTACTCCGATTCAGGCACGGAGTCCGCCACGATGCCGGCACCGGCCTGGATGTGGATCCTCCCGCCCTTGAGCAGAGCCGTGCGCAGCATGATGCACGTATCCATGTTTCCATCGTAGCCGAAATAGCCGAGTGCGCCGGCGTAGAAGCCGCGTTGCGAGGGCTCTTTCTCCGCGATGATTTGCATCGCGCGGATTTTCGGCGCGCCCGAGACGGTACCCGCTGGGAAGGTCGCACGCATCAAATCGTAGGCGTTCTTATCTGGTGCGATGTCGCCCTCGACCTGTGAGACGATGTGCATCACGTGCGAATAGCGCTCGATGACCATGTACTCGGGTACGCGGATCGAGCCGTACCGGCAGACGCGTCCGATGTCGTTGCGCGCGAGATCGACGAGCATGAGGTGCTCGGCGCGTTCCTTTTCGTCGGCGAGCAGGTCCTTTTCCAATGCAACATCCTCGGAGGCGGAAGCACCGCGTTTGCGAGTGCCGGCGATGGGGCGGATTTCGACGACGCCGTCGGTCAGGCGCACGTGGACCTCGGGCGATGCGCCGACGATCGAGAAATCCCCGGCATCGAGGATAAACATGTACGGCGACGGGTTGACCGTGCGGAGTGCACGGTAGAGGTCGAGCGGAGTGCGGGAAAACGGCTTCGAAAAACGCTGCGAGGGGACGATCTGGATGATGTCGCCGGAACGAATGTACTCCTTGGTGGATTCGACCGCCGCCTCGAAGCGCTCCTTGGTGAAATTGCCCGCCGGCACCTGGACGGCCCGCGGCTCAATCAACGGAGCCGGTGCAAGTTCACGTGGGTGTTTCAAAATCGTGTGCAACTCCTGCAACTCCGCGACCGCCGCCGCATACGCCGCAGCAGGATCGCCCTCGACATGCGCGTTGACGCACAGGCGCAGCGTCTGCTTCGCACGGTCGAAGATCAGGAGCGAATCCGAGAGCATGAAGTACAGCAGCGGCGTGCCGAGTTCATCCACAGCAGCAGCCGGCACGCTCGGCTCGATGCGCGTCACGTACTCGTAGCCGACAAAGCCGACGGCGCCACCGGTGAAACGCGGCAGCGCGGGGTGCGTGACAGGCTTGTAGCCCTGCATCTCAGCCTCGATCAGGCGGAGCGGATCGGCAGGCGTCGGGATGGTTTCGCTGGGCTGCCCCGGACGGCGAATCTCGGTCGTCTGCGGGCCGCAGATAAAGACCTTGCGCGGGCGACATCCGATGAAGCTATAGCGCGACAGGTGCTCGCCACCCTCGACGGACTCGAGCAGATAGGACGGGCCAGCCGACTTGAGTTTGGCGTAGGCGGAGACCGGCGTCTCGAAATCCGCCATCAGGTCGGTGTAAACGGGGATCACGTTGCCCTGGGTGCACAGACCTAGAAACTCTTCGCGGCTGGGATGGATATTCATCGGGAAAAGCACTGCACTTATGGTGCCAGCCTCCGCCTCGGCAAGGCGAATGGCAGAGGCCCTGCAAAAGGCGCCCGGAAGCGCCATCTGGAAGGGCCGCAGAATCTACTCGACGGTGACGGACTTGGCCAGATTGCGCGGTTTATCCACGTCGCACTTGCGGGCCACGGCGATATAGTAGCTGAGCAACTGGACAGGCACCGTCGCGACGATCGGGAGCACGGCCTCGTGGCAGTCGGGTATCCAGATCGTCTCGTCGGCCAGGCCGGCGGGCAGGTCGCTGCCCTCGGTGACGATGGCGATGATCTTCCCCTTGCGCGCTTTGATCTCCTGCATCGAGGAGACGATCTTGTTGAACAGCTCGCCTTGGGGCACGAAGAACACGCTCGGGCAGCGCTCACTGATCAACGCGATGGGGCCATGCTTCATCTCAGCCGCCGGATACCCTTCGGCGTGGATGTAGGAAATCTCCTTCAACTTCAGCGCGCCCTCCAGCGCGATGGGAAACAGCGAGAGCCGGCCAAGGAAGAGGAAATCGCTGCACTGCGCGTAGCGTTGCGCGATCTCCTTGATGCGGGGCGCCTGATCCAACACGCGGCGGACGAGATCCGGCGCAGCCTTCAGCCCCTGCACGTAGGTCACGCCGTCGCTGTAGCTCATATCGCGCAGCCGCGCCAGATAGAGCGCGAGCATCGCCGAAATCAGAAGCTGCGAGGTAAACGCCTTGGTCGAAGCGACGCCGATCTCGGGACCCGCATGCTGGTAGATGCCACCGTCGGACTCGCGCGCGATCGTCGAGCCCACCACGTTACAAATCGCCAGCGCCTTGTAGCCCTTGCGCTGCGCCTCGCGCAGCGCCGCGAGCGTGTCGATCGTCTCGCCAGACTGGCTGATCACAAAAAAGAGTGCATCGCGATCGAGCGGCGCGTTGCGGTAGCGAAACTCCGACGCGTAATCGACCTCGACCGGCACACGGGCAAAACGCTCAATCAAATGCTCCGCCACGAGGCAGGCGTGCCACCCGGTACCGCACGATGCGAAAACCAACCGGTCGATCTGGCGAAAATCCGTCGCGGAGAGATTGAGACCACCGAAGTTGGCAGTGCTCCCATCCTCCGAGAAGCGCCCGCGCATGGCATTCTCCAGTGCCGCCGGCTGCTCGAAGATTTCCTTCTCCATGAAGTGCGCGTAGCCGCTCAGCTCCGCGTCTTTGATGGACCAGGTGATCTGATCGATGACGGGCGAAACCTCCAGCGAATCGACCGTCGAGATGGAAAACGAGTCCGGCGTGATCTGCACCAGCTCGCCATCCTTCAGATACACGACGTTGCGGGTGCGGCTGACGAGTGCAGCGGCATCGCTGGCCAAGATGTGCTCCCCCTCGCCCACGCCGAGCAGAAGCGGTGAGCCTTTACGCGCCGCCACAATCTCGCTGGGGGAATCGATGCAGATGGCAGCGATGCCATACGTGCCCTCGACATGGCGGAGCGTCTTGCGCACAGACTCCAAAAGCCGGCTACCTGGCTTCGTATCAGTTTCCTTCGCGTAGTGATAAGCGATCAGGTTGCCCAACACTTCCGTGTCCGTCTCCGAGACGAAGGCATAGCCCTTGCCCAGCAGGAACTTCTTAATGGAAAGATAATTCTCGATCACACCATTGTGCACGATCGCAATCTTCCCATCGCTGCTCAGATGCGGGTGCGCATTGGCATCGGTGACGCCGCCATGGGTGGCCCAACGGGTGTGGCTAATCCCCGCCGTGCCGGAAAAATGCCTACGGGCCACCTCCTTTGCGAGCACCTCCACGCGTCCCGCCTTCTTGGCGACATCAATGCGTCCCTCCTGCTGGATGGCGACTCCGGCCGAGTCGTACCCGCGGTACTCCAGACGCTTCAACCCCTCGATCAGGATGGATGCCGCTTTTTGTGTTCCCACGTAGCCAACGATGCCGCACATATTTCTTGGAATTTTACTGGCGAAAGTACGAACGCCCGTATGAGTTGAGCAAGGATTTAGAACCCCACTATCCCCTTTTTCCCCCGCGAACGCACTATGTCTCTCGCTAAACAAATCATCTCCGTAATTATGGGCGGCGGCCGTGGCACCCGCTTGTATCCGCTCACGATGGAACGCTGCAAACCAGCCGTTCCTCTTGCCGGCAAGTACCGGCTCGTGGACATCCCGATTAGCAACTGTCTCAATTCGGGCATCAACCGCATCTTCCTGCTGACGCAATTCCACACCGCGTCACTCCACCGGCACATTCAGAGCACCTATCACTTCGACGTCTTCGACGGTGGTTTCGTCGATCTACTCTCGGCGGAGCAAACGGAAAAGACCTCGGACTGGTACCAAGGCACGGCCGACGCCGTGCGCCGCAACATCGTCCATTTCCGCACATTCCCCCACGATCTGGTGCTCATCCTCTCGGGCGACCAGCTCTACAAGATGGACTTCCGCAAGATCGTGGAGCAGCACATCGCGACGAAGGCCGATGTCACGATTGCGGCCATCCCGGTGCCTAAATCCAAGGTCGAAGGCCTCGGGCTCATGCGCGTCGGCGACGACCTGACCATCACCGAGTTTGCGGAAAAACCCAAGGACCCCGCGGTCATCGACAGCCTGGCCGTCAGCCCGAAGCTCGAAGCGCAGCTGACTCCGTGCGACGAGAAACGCTGCCTGGCCTCGATGGGCATCTACGTCTTCAACCGCGCGGTCCTCGCCGATGCGCTCAACAACAACATGACCGACTTCGGTCGCGAGGTCATCCCGAGCCTGCTCGGCCGTGCGCGCCTCTGCGCCCACCTCTTTGAAAGCTATTGGGAAGACATCGGCACCGTGCGCGCCTTCTTCGAAGCCAACCTCGCGCTCGCACAGCCCCTGCCCCCGTTTAACTTCTTCGATCCGGAGCACAAAATCTACACCCACGCCCGCACGCTCCCTCCGGCCAAAGTCAATCACTGCGAAATCGACCACGCCGTCATCGGGGAAGGCGCCATCGTCACCGATTCCCACCTGCGCCACTGCATCATCGGCCTCCGCTCCTTCCTCGGTGAGCACGCTCATATGGAAGACGTCGTCATGATGGGCGCCGACTATTACGACACCCCTGCCCAGGAAGCCGAACATGCGAGCAAAGGCATCCCCAAGCTCGGCGTCGGCCGTAACTGCAACATCCGCCGCGCCATCATCGATAAAAACGCCCGCATCGGCGACGGCTGTCAGCTCTCACCCGAAGGCAAACCCGACGGCAACTACGCCGGCGGCAGCGTCATCATCCGCGACGGCATCCTCGTCGTCCCGAAGGGCCAGATCCTGCCCCCCGGCACCGTCGTCTGATCACGACTGAGGCTTGGCGCCAGTCTCCCCGCGAGGCTGGCGCAACACCAGCCACACACCGGCCGCCGCGAGGAACAGCGAGTAAAACGTTCCCCGGCTCAGGCCAAAGATGAGGTCGATCCCCTCATCGGGTTCACGAAACACCTCGCCGACCGCGCGCAGCACAGAATACGCGACGAGAAACTCGCCCGCCATCCGGCCGGGCTTCGTGCGCACGATATCGCTGCGCCAGAATCGCCACTGGACAAAGGCCAGCAGCAGTACGCCCTCCAGCGCCGCCTCGTAAAGCTGCGAGGGATGCCGCGGCGGGATCAGGCTCAACGGCACGCCCGGTGGTACACTCCGGGGAAAAATCACGGCCCACGGCACGTCGGTGACTTTGCCCCAAAGCTCGCCGTTGATGAAGTTCGCCGTCCGCCCGAGCACCCCCAGCCCGACCGGCGTCGTCGAGACGATCAAATCTCCCAGGTGCAGATACGGAATCTTGTGGCGCCACGAAAACCAACCCAGCGCGCACGCCACACCGACAAAGCCGCCGTGGCTAGCCATGCCGCCCTCCCATACCCGAAAGATCGCCAGCGGGTCCTCCGGAAAAGTCCGCCAGCCGTCGTACAACAAATACGAGCCAATCCGCCCGCCAAGCATCACGCCCAGCACCACCGCCATGATAAAATCCCACACCAACGCAGCCGGCAGTTGCGAGCGGCCCGCACGCGCATACCGGAACAACAGCCACACCGAAGCGAGCGCCCCCAACACATAGGCAAGACCGTAGTAGCGGATGCCCACATTATCCGAAAAACGCACCAGAAACGGGCTGAGGTCGTGGACCCAATAAGCGAAGGGAATCGGCATACGAAGAGGGAAACGATTGCAAGGGGGATCCAGAGCGCCCCACGCGTCAACGCCGTTCCCCACGTCCGAGGAATTGCGGCGCGCCCCATGCCCATCGCCCCATGAAGTTGCGTCCGCCGCGTGACACGCGCTAAGTTGCCACCATGAGTACGCTCCGCTGCACACCCCTGCGCGATTTCCACGCCGCCCACGGAGCCCGACTCGTCGACTTCGCCGGATGGGAAATGCCGGTCCAGTACCACTCCATCCTCGAAGAACACAAAGCCGTGCGCCGCGCCGCCGGTCTTGTCGATGTCTCCCATATGGGAGAAGTCGCCATCGAGGGCTCCGCCGCCCTCGCCTACCTCCAGCGACTTCTCCCCAACGACATCGCCCGACTCGCCCCCGGTGGCGTCCTCTACTCCCCAATGTGCAACGCCAGCGGAGGTACCGTCGACGATCTCCTCGTCTACCGGCGTGGCCCCGACGAGTTCCTGCTCTGCATCAACGCCGGCAACATCGCCAAAGATCTCGCGTGGCTCCGCGAACAGAGCGCCGGCTTTGCCGTCACCCTCGCCGACCGGTCCGACGCCTACGCGCTGCTCGCCCTCCAAGGCCCGCGCGCCCTCGAAATCCTTCAGCCACTCACCCGATCGCCCCTCGCCCAGCTGCGGTACTACCACTTCTGCGAGGGCACGGTCGCCGGCACACCCTGCCTTATCAGCCGCACAGGCTACACCGGCGAAGACGGCTTCGAGCTCTACCACGCGCCTGATGCAGCCCCTCGGCTGGCCCAGACCCTACTCGACGCCGGCACTCCGCACGGCATGGTGCTGGCCGGACTCGGCGCACGTGACAGTCTGCGCCTCGAAGCCGGCTACCCGCTCCATGGCCACGAGCTCTCCGACGAAATCTCGCCGCTCGCCGCCGGCCTCGGCTGGACCGTCAAGTTCGACAAAGGCATCGACTTCATCGGACGCGCCGCCCTGCAAGCCGAGAAACTAAACGGCTCACCGCGCCGCGTCATCTTCTTCAGGACAGGCGACCGGCGGATCGTGCGCCACGGCACGCCCGTGCTCGGTGCGACCGGCGCCACCGTCGGCCAAGTGCTGTCGGGGACGCTCTCGCCGATTCTCAACGAAGCCATCGGCTCGGCGCTCATCGACTCCGCCGCGACCAACCAGCCGCTCACCGCCGAAATCCGCGGTACCGCCATCGCCCTGCACCGCGTCCAACCGCCTTTTATTCCCCTCAAAAAATCCCCATGAGCCACTCCGACCTGCCACCCGAACTCCGCTACGCCAAGACGCACGAATGGTTGAACCTCGCCACCGATGGCACCGCCACCATCGGTATCACCAAACATGCGCAAGACGCCCTCGGCGATATCACCTTCGTGCAACTTCCAAGAGTCGGCACCGTGTTGAAGACCGGAGAGGTCTTTGGCGTCGTCGAGTCCGTGAAATCCGCCTCCGATTTGTATGTGCCGGTCGCAGGCACGGTCCTCGCCGTCAACGAAGAGCTCGAGCTCGCGCCCGAATTGGTCAACCGCGCCCCATACGACGAGGGATGGATGATCCGCCTCGCAGTCGCCGATCCGTCCGAAGCCACGGCGCTGATGGGCGCCGCAGCCTACGCGCAATCGCTCCCCTGATCCCAGGCCGGCCGCAGCAGCACCGGGAGGAGCGACGCATCAGGCCATCAGGCCGGCGCGCTCCAACAGCGCCTGCAAATCGGGCTCGCGCCCCATGAACCGGCGGTAGAGCTCCATCGGTTCCGCCGAGTTGCCCTGACTCAGGATGCTCTCGACGAAGTCCTGGCCGACCTTGCCGTTGAAAAGCCCCTCGCGGCGGAAACGGGTGAAGGCATCGGCATCAAGCACCTCGGCCCACTTGTAGGAATAATAGCCGGCGGCGTAGCCCACCGGGTCGGCAAAGATATGCGTGAAGCGCCGGAGAATGGTGCGCCCCGCAGGCACGGTCGGTACAAAGGTCTCGGCCACGGCGGCACGCGCGCGCGCCTCCCAGTCACCGGCGACAAACTCCCCAGTGCGCAGGTGCAGCAGCAAATCGAGCTTCGCAAACTGGATCTGCCGCATCATTGCGCAGGCCGTGCGAAAATTTTTGGCCGAGATCATCTTCTCGAAAAGCGGCGCAGGGATCGTGGCGCCCGTCTCGTGATGGCGCGCAAACAGGTCGAGGCTTTCGCGCTCCCAGCACCAATTCTCCATGATCTGAGAAGGCAGCTCCACGAAGTCCCAGGCGACATTCACGCCATTGAGCGACTTGATCTCCACCTCGCCGAGCAAGTGGTGCAACAGGTGCCCGAATTCGTGGAAAATCGTCTCCACCTCGCGGTGCGAGAGCAGCGCCGGCCGCCCACCGAGCGGGGGCGTGAGGTTGCCACAGATCAGACCGAGATGGGGAAGCCGAGTGCCATCGGACTGCGGTCCGCCTGTGATCAGGTAGTTCATCCAGGCGCCGCCGCGCTTCGACTCACGCGGATGCCAGTCCGCGTAGAACGAGCCCACGTGGCGGCCCTTCGCATCGTGCACCTCGTAGAATTTCACCTCGGGATGCCAGACCTCAACCGAACCGGCCGGGCGCTCTGCGATGCGCAGACCGAAGACGCGCGACGCCAGCTCGAAGAGTCCGGCCACCACGCGATTCATCGGGAAATAGGGGCGCAACGCCTCTTCGTCGAAAGCGTAGCGGGCCTGGCGCAATTTCTCAGCCCAGTAGCCCAGCTCCCAAGGTGCCAGAGGCGCGAGCGGTTGTCCTGTCTGTGCCGCCTTGAACTCCTCCAACTCGCGGCACTCGCGGGAAAACGCTCCCTGCGCACGCCGCTGCAGATCGTCGATGAAGGCGAGTGCGCGCTCGCCGGTCTTGGCCATGCGCCGGGCCAGCACGAGATCCGCAAAATGGGCCTGGCCGAGCAGCGCGGCTTTTTCGGCGCGCAGTTTCAGAATCTGGCGGACGATCTCGGTGTTGTCGAAGGGCGGCAGGCTGCCGACTTCGACGGCCCCCGCCCAGACGGTGCGGCGGAGGCGCTCGTCTTCCGCATACGTCATCACCGGCTCCTGCGAGGGCATGTGCAGGGTAAAACGCCACGCCGGACGAGTTGCCGTGCCGTATCCTTTTTTCTCAGCACTGGCGCGGGCGGCGGCGACGGCACTGGCCGGCAGACCGCGCAACCACGATTCGTCTTCGACGATGAGCTGCCAGGCATTGGTGGCATCGAGGACGTTTTCCGAATAGCGCGGAGTCAGGCGCGCGAGCTCGCCTTGGAGGACTTCGAGCCGGGCACGCTTGTCGGCCGCGAGGTCAGCGCCGGCCTGCTGAAAATCGGCGACCGTCTCGTCGATGAAACGGCGGTGGATGCCGGTGAGCGCCGCGGCCTCGGGCGTGGCAGCGAAGGTTTTGAGGCGCAGCCAGAGCGCCGCATTGAGCGGTATCCGGGCGTAAAACGAGGAGACTGCCGGGAGCAGGTCGTTGTGCGCATCGCGCAACGCGGGGGAATCGGCGACCGACTGCAGGTGGGTGACCTTGCTCCACGCCTGACCGAGCTCCTCGGTGGCGTGTTCAAGCGCGAGAAAGGTGTTGGCGTATGTCAGCGTCTGCAGATCGCGTGCGGCGATAGCATCAACCGCCGCCTGAGCCCGAGCCAGCACTTCTGTGATGGCGGGAGCGATCAGCTCGGGCCGCAGTTGGGACCAGCGGATTTCAAAAGCAGGATCGAGGAACAGAGACATACCGGGCGCGATTGACGCCGAGAAACGGCCAACGTCAATCGCCGAGCCGTGCGTGGCCGGCGCGGGCTGCGCACGCCGGCCACGTAGGATCACCAGCTGTAGCTGGCGCTCATGACGTACTGACGGCGCGAGGCGGGCACCGCAGGCACTTCTTCGAACTCCTCGTCCCAGAGGTTGCTCACATGCATGGTGAGGACACATCGGGGGAGGAAAGACGGGCGATATCCAAGGCTGACCGTGGAGAGCATGGCGGAATCTCCGTGCGCTTTGCGCAGGGGATTGTCGGCCTGGAGGCGTGCTTCGTTATCCATGCGGAACTCGAAACCGGCGCCGAGCCGCGCGACGAGCGCGGCGGTGAGGCGGTGCTTGGGATAGTTGAGCGCGTAGAAGCTGCCGTCGGTGGTGACGAGCCCGTAGTCGGCATCCTTCGTGAGGCCAGTGTAGCCGAAGATGACGTCGACGCGCGACCAGGTGCGCGTGGCCGAGAGCTCGACGCCGGTGTTGTCGATATCGACGGGGTTGGCGAGGCGGGCGGTCACGCCGTTGCGGAAGGTCCAATCGACGAGGTCGTCGTCGTAGCGGTAGAAGACGGCGGCCTTCAGTTTCCAGCCCGCGAGCGGCTGGGCGATCGAAAGCTCGAGGTTGTGGCTGGTGGCGCGCCCGAGGTCCGGGTTGCCGCGGAACAGGCCGGCGGTCATGCTCGAGTTGAGCGCGGTGTAAGTGGCGACCTGAGTTGTCTCGGTATAGCTGAGGGCGAGCCGGCGTGCGGTGCCGTTGCCAAGCGTCTGCTCATGCACGACCTCGGCCACGGGAGAGACGGCGGAGTCGTCGCGGTTGGTGTCGTCGAAGGTGGCGCCGGCTTTGACCGTGACGCGCTGGCGGTCACCGAGGGTCCAGCTGGTTTCGGGCACAAGTCCGAGCTTGGTATAAGTGCGGGAGTTGAAATGCCCCTTGGTGAGCGTCGTGGATTTGAGGGAGTCGCTGGCGAACTGCGCGTCGTAGTTGAGCGCAAACTGCTCAAAGGCGTTGCGCCCAGCGAGGGAGACGCCGCGGGCCCAGGAGGTGTGCTGATAGAGGCCCTTGGGAGCGAAACGGTCGTACACGTACTCGTCGCGGTTGCGGCGCCAGAAGGCCCCGACTTCGAGCCAGCCATGGTCGGCCCAGGTGCGACGGTGGTTGAGTGCGACGAGGAGTGTCTGCAGGTCCTCAGTCTCGATGACGCCAAACGGCGTGTAGAGGTTGGGCCAGCTGAAGAATTTGGACTGATAACCGGCAAACAGGTCGGTCTGGTGGCCTTCGCCGGAGAGCTGGAGGCGGACATTGCCGCGGTCGAAATCGTGGTCGCCGTAGGCCACCGTGCCATCCGACTCCGAACGCGCCAGGGCCACGTCGGCACCGAGGCGGAGCCCGCTGGAGCCGAGGCGCTGGGAGTAGCCCTGATAAAATTCCTGCCGGTTGGTATCGTCCTCGCCAAAGGCCACGGTGGCCGAGCCTGCGGTGCGAATGGGGCGCCACCCGTAAGCGACGGTGCCGGCGTTGGCGTTGAAGCCGAGGAGTGCGTTATCCATGCCGACGAGAATCGCCGGCGGCTGAAGCATCGAGGGCGCCACCGGAATCTCGGCGAGATAGTGCCCGGTCTGGGGATCGTAGAGCGCCACTGCGCCGATGCGGAAACCGGTGTTCTCAAAAATGCCACCGCGGATCGAGACGTCCGCCTGCCCTTCCGAAAGATTGCGCGATTGCACATCGACCTGCGGCTCGTAGCTCAAGCCCGACACCGGCATGGCAAACGTGCCCACCACCTCCTGGTTGGCCACACGCTCAGAATAAACGGCGATCGGCGCGAGCTCCGCTGTCGCATCAGAACTTTGCGCGTATGCACCACAAACGGTCCACAGCGCACCCAACGAGAAGAGGTATCGGTTCATCGCCCAACCCGTAGCACCCGACCCCAGAAAAACAAGCGCATTGTTAATTCAGATATAAAATCAAACTAACAATAGGCTGTGTGCAGCATAAAAAAGACTCCGGCCGAAACCGGAGTCTTCGAAAGCACGGCGAAAACCGTGAGGGCGGAGCGCTTACTCGCCGTCGTTACCGATCGCCTCGACAGGGCAACCCTCGAGGGCCTCCGTGCAAAGCGCGATATCCTCCGCGGTTGCCGGCTGCTTGACGACAAAGGTGTAACCGCCGTCGTCATTGCGGCCGAAGAAAGCAGGTGCCGTCTCTCGGCACAGATCGCAGTCGATACACTGCTGATCGACATAGAACTTACCGGGAGCGTTCGAGGGCCATTTTTCAGCTTTATTTGCCATAGGTGAGCGGAAGAAATGCCCCTCCCGGCCCCCTGTCAAGGGACGCCACCATTCCGCCCAACCCATTGCCGGGGGCGTGGTTTTTCTCCGCCTGCCGACTTGTATTCGCCCCGCCGCACCCTAGCTTGGCCCGGACATGCGACAAGATCGGGGCTATTTTCAGAACGACTACCAGGCCGAACGCACCTCTGTACTCATCTGGCTGATCTGTGCCATCGTCGCCGGCTTCCTCCTTCAAAATGTCCTCGGCCGCTGGTTCGACCAAGGCGCGCGCATCGAGCAATACCTCGCCCTGAGCATTGCCAGTCTCAGGGAAGGCCACGTCTGGACGCTCCTGACCTACTCGCTCCTCCACGACCCCGACAACCTGCTCCACATCATCGGCAATCTCCTTGGCCTGTTTTTCTTCGGCCGGGAAGTCCTCGCGCACACCGGCCCCAAACGCTTTCTCATTCTCTACGGTGCCATGGTCTTAGGCGGTGGGCTGGCTTGGGGCGCGACCCACTGGGTGCAGGGAGGGCTCGTCGTGGGCGCCTCCGCCGCGGTCGCCGGCCTGCTCATCCTCTTCGCCTGTCTCCACCCCGACCGCCCCATCACCCTCCTGCTGTTTTTCATCCTCCCGGTCACCATCAAGCCCCGCTACGTCGCGCTCGCCGCGCTCCTCATCGACCTGTGCGGATTCCTCTTCTACGAAGTCCTCCGGGCGCATTCCCCCTTCGGATTCGCGCACTCCGCCCATCTCGGCGGCATGGCCGTCGGCTGGCTTTACTACCGGTTCACGACTGGCGACGGATGGAAACTCCCCTCGTTCGGCCACGTCCACGTCGAACCGCCGAAATGGATGCGCAAAAAAAACGCAGCCCCGGAGCCACCGGCCTACCGCGTCAACGTCACCCCCGCCAGCAAGGACGAGCTGCGCGCCGAGGTCGACCGCATCCTCGACAAGATCAACAGCAAGGGCTTCCAATCGCTCTCCCCCGATGAGAAGCGCACCCTCGACGAGGCGCGCAATCTGCTCAACCGCAGCTGAGCCCCGCTTCACCGCACTTTGGTTTAACGCTCCCCTACGAGCCCCTCTACTCGATGCCCACCCGTCTCCGCCGATTCACCACCGCCCTGTTCTTCGCGCTCTTCGCGGTCACCCTGGCATGCTCCGCACCGGCCACCGAGAGGAAGTTTTCCACCCCATCCACCCTCCGGCTCGAAATCCGGCAGCTCCTCTCCCTGCTCGAACAATACCACTACAACCGCGACGCCGTCCGCCCCGCCAGCTACTCCGGCGTGATCGCCGACTACATGGGCGCGGTCGACGGGCAACGCCTCTTCTTTCTGGCCTCCGACAAGGCCGCCTTCGAAAAGCGCTACTCCAACAACCTGTACTACAACGTACACGACCTCGGCAACATCGACGCCGCCTACGAAATCTTCGCCGTCTACGACCAGCGCTCCCGCGAACGCATCGCTTGGATCAACGAGGAACTCAAACGCGATTTCGACCTCACCCAACCCGACTCCTACTGCCTAGACCGATCCAAAGCCGAGTGGCCGGAGACACCCGCCGCCGCAGACACCCTCTGGCGCAGCCGCCTCAAATTCGAAATCGGCTCCGAAGTCCTGAACAAAAAAACCGTCGAAGAGGCCCGCGAAATCGTCCGCAAACGCTACGAGCGCATGCTTAAAAACATCGCCGAGCTCGAAGGCGCCGACCTCGCCGAACTCTTCCTCACCAGCATCACCCAGCTCTACGACCCCCACTCCACCTACATGTCGGCCGAGAATTTCAAGGACTTCGACATCAAGATGAAGCTCCAGCTCGTCGGCATCGGCGCCATGCTCAGCATGGACAAGGAGGACTACTGCGTCGTCCGAGAACTCGTCCCGGGCGGCCCCGCCGACCTCGAAAAAAGCCTCAAACCCAACGACAAAATCATCGCCGTTGCCCAAGGCGATGGCGAGCCCGTCGAAGTCATCGGCATGAAACTACGCCGCATCGTCGAGCTCATCCGTGGCACCAAAGGCACCCAAGTCCGCCTGATCGTTCAGCCAGGCTCCGCCACCGACTCCTCCACGCGCAAAGAGATCAGCATCATCCGCGATGTCGTGAAACTCGACTCCGCCCGCGCCCACGCCGCCGTCTTCGACATCCCCTCCAGCAACGGCCAGGCCACGATCCCCCTCGGCGTCATCTCCCTCCCCTCCTTCTACGGTGGCGAATCCGAAGCCGATGACGGCGTGCGCACCAGCGCCGCCCAGGATGTCGCCGAGCTCATCACCCGGCTTCAGGCCGAAAAAGTCCAAGGCATCGTCCTCGACCTGCGTCGCAACGGCGGCGGACTCCTCTCCGAGGCCATCGACCTCACCGGCCTCTTCATCAAAACCGGCCCCGTCGTCCAAGTCCGCAACTTCGAAAGCCGCATCAACGTCAACGGCGACGAAGATCCCAAAATCGCCTACGACGGCCCCCTCGCGGTCATCGTCGACCGCTTCAGCGCATCCGCCTCCGAGATCGTCGCCGGCGCCCTGCAAAACTACGGCCGCGCCATCATCGTAGGCGACAGCTCCACTCACGGCAAAGGCAGTGTCCAGCAGGTCATCCCGATGAGCGAAGTCCTCCCGACGCTCCTGCGCCCCGCCGGCAAAACCGGCGCCGCCAAACTCACCATCCAAAAATTCTACCTCCCCAGCGGCGCCTCCACCCAGCTCAAGGGCGTCGTCCCCGACATCGTCCTTCCCTCCTTCGAAGACTACCTCCCAGTCGGCGAATCAGACCTCCCACACGCCCTCGTCTGGGACGAAATCCCCTCGAGTTTCTTCAACGGCAAACCCCTTCAACCCACCCTCATCACGCCGCTCCGCTCCGCCAGCCAACGTCGCCAGGAAACGCTCGATGAGTTCGCCTACCTCAAGCGCTCGATCGAGTGGTTCAAACAACGGCAGGAACAGAAAACCATCTCCCTCAACATCGACGACCGCCGCCGGCAAAAGGAGTCCGACGACGCCTTTGACAAGACCAACAAGGCCGAACGCGAAAAAATCGCCCAAGGCGCCTACCCCTACCGCGAAATCCGCATCGTCCCGGCCCCGCCTCCGCGCATCAAGGCCCCCGACGAAAAGCCCGCCGATGAAAGCGAGACGCCCATCCTCGACGACGACTCCGACGAAGCTTATCCGAAGTCCGACGTCCACCTCCGCGAGGCTCTTCGCATCCTCGCCGACGCCCTCCAACTCGGGCAGAATCCCGAGGTCTGGAGCGACCCGCACGCCGCCCCCCTCACCGCCCAGGCCGTGCGCCGCTGATCGCGGCCCGCGCGCCTCACCGCCCTCCGGCGCGAGCATTCGCCCGAGTCCCAGCCTCGGCCACGGCCGGCGCTCCCAGCTCCGAGCCATCGGACCAATCCACCGGCGTAAACGTGTTTGAGACAAACGCCGGCAGCCCGCGCTGGTTGGTGTGCCAGCGCATCGCCAGCAACTCCACCGCGCGGACTCCGACCTCGCGGTGATTCAGCACCAAGCCCGGCTGCCCTCGCTCGGCACGCACACGGAAACGCACCACCGGAATCCCAGGCGCCTGGATACCCGCCTGCTCCAACCACCCGTCCCAGCCAGGAGCCGCCACTACCAGCGCATCAATCCGATGCCTCGACAGCCATTCCGCCCAATCACGGACCGGACCGGCCGATGCATCATCGATGGCAAACGGCGGGATCGTGCGCTCCCAGTCCGTCGTCGCATGCTCCACCAAAAAGCCCGCATACGCGTGGTTCTCCAGACGCGTCTCGTCCCCGCGCGCGATCACCAATCCGATGCGACGCCGTCCCTGGGCGCGCAGCCGGAGCACCGCCTGCCGCGCCGCATCCTGGTAGTTGGCCGACACCACATCGAGCCGCGGCTGCACATGAAAGGAATCGATCTTCAGCGCACACAAGCGCGACCAGTCCAGCGGCAGCTCCGCCGTCTCCAGAGAAAACGCCCCCAGGAGCACGCACCCGATGTTGCGCGCCACCAGCACATGATCGAGCCGCGCCGCCGAAAGCTGCCCGGGGCCCACCAGAAAACGCTCCAGCACAAAGCCCAGCTTTTCCGCCTGCGCCCGAGCCCCCTCGTACAAATCCCGATGCACCGCCGAGCCTGAAAACGCCGCGGCCGAAGGCTGATCCGATAGAAACGCCATCAACGGGGCCGACCGGATCGGATGATTCGACAACCGGTAAAAGTTAAACGCATCCAGCGCCGGGTCTGGACGGTAGCCAATCCGCGCCGCCGCCTCACGGATCTTTTCGCGTGTCGCCACCGGGATGCCCGGATGATCGCGCAGCGCCAGCGACACCGTCGTCTGGTGCACGCCCACCAACGCCGCCACGTCCTTCATGGTCGGACGTCGGCCCGGTGCTCCCGGAGTCGTGGCTAGCGGTGTGCTCAGCGTCTTCATACCACCGCCGGAGCCGACGCCCCGTCCCTCCAGTAACCTTCCACGTAGGTAAACGACGGACGCGCCGGCACGCCCCGCGCCCCAGTCTTCAGGCTCAGCGCCAGCGCCTCGGCTGCTTTTTGGCCCACCGCCCGGTGATTTTGAACCACGCCGGCCAGCCCCTCTGGAACCGGCTCCGTCAGGCATACGCAGCAGCATGCCAGATCGCCCGGCACACGAAAGCCCGCCGCCGCCGCCAGATCGAGAATCGACGTCCAGTTGCACAGCACCGCATCGATGCGATGTTTCAGCACCCACTCACGGAACTGCCGCGCCGCCGAGTCCATCCGCAAATTGTAGCCAAAGCTCAACGGCGGCACTCGCTCCGAGAGCGGGAACCCCACCTGCTCCACCAGACACCCGGCGGAAAACAGCCCCCCGGTCGCCTCCTCGTCGTGCCGGTTGATCGCCATTCCGATCCGCCGGTAGCCCAGCGCCCGCAGCCGTTGGTGCGCCAGCCGGGCCACCTGCATCTGATCGTTGGAAACAAAAGTCGCCACCGGCGCCATATAGCGCGCGTCGATCTTCACCACTGCGTAGCGCGACCAGTCCATCTCGATCGTGCCCAGCTGCGGCTCGAAGGCGCCGATAATCACGCCCTCCGTGCCCGTCTGTTTGAGGTGGGCAGACAGAGCCTCGGCCGTCATCGCTCCGGGGCCCGCAAACAGAAGATCGCAGGAATAGCCCATCGCCTCCGCCTGCAGGCGCGCCCCCTCGTAAAACCCGCGCAGATGCACGCCCGCGTCAAACGCCTCCCGCGTCGAGCGGTTCGTGATAAACGCCATCCTCGGCGTGGGCACCGGCTGCTGCGCCCCACCGCGGCGCGCCACCAGCGCCATGAACAGCGGGTCGCGCTTATACCCGATCTCCTCGGCGATGCGGCGGATGCGGTCGCGCGTGGCCTGCGGGATGCGCGGGTGATCGCGCAACGCGAGCGACACCGTGGTGAAGTGCACCTGGGCAAGCCGGGCAACATCCTTCACCGTCGGGCGTTTGGAATGTCCTGCATCCATGGAGAAAGTCAGCGGATAGAGCGCCCAAAGGGCGTGTCACTCCCGGCCCGGGCCCCCCACGGCCGGCGCCGGCTCGATCACCAGGTGTACCGACGTCTGCCGCGGCAGCGTGTAAACAAAACGGTTTCCATCAATCGACTCCACGCTCGACAGCTCCTGCAGCTGGGGAGTCGCGCCATCGAAACCCCAAGCGCGGACCTTGCGGAAATCCGTCCCCGCCCCCTTCAACGTCACCGTGACGTTGTCCGTCGCGTGCAGCGTCTTTCCGAGGAGGACCAAGTGGACGCATCCGGTGTGCGAATCGAGCGAGGCGTGCGCGCTGAGGCTGGCGGTATCCGAGCTCGTCGCAGTCAGCAGGAGATCGCCAAAGGTGCCTCCGCGACCATCGAAGTCCCGATAGAGTCTATGAGCCGCCACCGCATAGCGCGCAGGCGCCTGCGTCATCAGATCGTGTCCCACGCGTGGCCAGGCCGCGGCGAGGAAGACCCCCTGGTCGATGAATATTCCAAGCGTATCGGCCATCGCGACGCCGCCCGGATAGGCATCAGGCAGGGCAAAATCGTACTCCGTAAAACCGATTTTGGTATCCGGATAATAACGCGCCACGGAGTCACGCACGCGGGGAATGATCGGCGTGAAATTGGCCATCACCTCGCCCACCCAGCTCGCCTCTCGAAAACCCGGGTCCCACAGCGTGCGGGGGCTCTGCATCACTCCGAGCAGCCCGCCGTGCCGTTCGAGCTCGTCCTCCCCGTAGTAATTCAGCGCAAGCACATCGAGCAGGCGGCGGCCGTCGGCCGCGGAAGCGCGCGCGAATTCGTCGAGGAAATAATCGACAAACCAATGGTAGCCACGCTCGCGACGCAGCGTTTCCCAGTCAGGCGCCCGGTGGAATCGGGCGTACTCGGAGATGCCAAAGGCGGTGAAGCCGACGACCTGCGCAGTCGGATCGATGCGTTTGACCACACGTGCGGCGGCGATGGCGCGCTCCACATACTCGCGACACTTCATGGGCTCGCGCTGTGCAAGTGGGTGGGTCTCGGCCCACAGGCCGGGTTCGTTGCCCAGCGCCCAGAATCGAATGCCCGTCGGCCCCTCGGCCGGGCCGAATTTCCGAGTAAGATAGGCGACCTCTTCGTCCAGATACACCGTATCGAGGGACGGATCGGGCTGATCCGACAGCGGCGCCCCCTTTTCGAGCACGACGCGTTTCCAGCGGCGGGACGGCGGCGCCTCTCCCGGCAGCACGGGGCCCAAATCGTCGGCCGCCACGTAACCCATCAAAGGCAGCGTCACGATCGACGGCACCCCGCGGCGCACCGACTCCTCATGAAACGCCGTGAGCACGGCGGCGGGCTCGCCACGGCGCGCTGCCGGCATGTGCCGGGCCAGCCAGCGGCTGTTGGCCTGCAGGTAGTCGTTGCCGGAGTTGCTGCAATTATTGACCCAGTTGTAGGTCTCCGTGGAGTTGCCCCCCCAGCGCCGGAGCGTCGCCTTCTGCCAGCCCGCAAGGTCGTGATTGAATCCAAAAATCAGCGGGCTGATCGGCGTGCGAGGCGCGCTCAGATCCACCGCGACCTCGATGTCGATCTGCGCCCGGAGAGGCGCCACAAAGGCGAAAATTAGGCCGGCAAAAAGGCACCAGGTGCGTGGCATGGCGGGGACGGTGGCCAAAGTTGTGCGCGCCCAAAAGAGCGCGCGGACTCATTCGTTAGACTCCAGTGAAAGCCCTCCCCCCAGCACTGCAAGCGGGCTCTCACGCTTTCAGGACATTTCGCCACTTTCCCGGCTCGCGTCCGGCACGCCTGGCTGCCCGCATCGTGCTCAAATGTCTGAGCGGCTCCACGCGCGCCACACCTTGCCGACCGGCCCGGGGACGCGTTAACGATGTCTCGCCCACCATGCGACGTCTCCTGATTTTCGCCCTCATTATTATGGCCCAAACGCTCTCAGCGACCGAGTCCACTTCTACTGCCTCCGCCATGGCGGCCCCCGATGGCGACGCCCTCGCGCACTACGCCCGCGCGGCGGAGACCGAGCTGCGCGAGCACATCCTTCCATTCTGGCTCGCCCATGCACGCGATCAGAAACGTGGGGGCTTCCACGGCGAAATCGACAACGAGCTCTCGGTCAATCCAGCCGCCCCGCGCGGGCTCCTCCTCTCCGCCCGCATCCTCTGGACGTTTTCCGCCGCCTACCGTCGCTACCAGGACCCGGCCTATCTCGAAATGGCCCGCTGGGCCTTGGCCGACCTCACCACACACTTTCTGGACCGCGAGCATGGAGGCTTTTACTGGTCGCTCAACGCCGACCTGAGCCCGCGCGAAACGCGCAAGCAAACCTACGGCCAGGTATTCGCCATCTACGGACTGAGCGAGTATGCCCGCGCCACCGGCGACACCGCCACCCGCGACCTCGCCATCCAGACCTACCAGCTGATCAACCAACACACGCACGACCACCAGCTCGGCGGTTTCCTCGAAACGGCCACCCGCGACTGGCACCACCCCGCCCAATGGGATGCGCACATCATGGGGGTGCCCACCGCCAAATCGCAAAACACCAACCTCCACGTCATGGAGGCCTTCACGGCGCTGCTTCGCATCTGGCCCGACGACTCCATCCGCCAAAGCCTGCGCGAGATGATCGAGGTCATGCTCGATCGCATCCTCGATTCGCAGACCCACCACCTCGTGCTCTTCCTCGATGAAAACTGGCGCCCCCAGGGCGATGCCATTTCGTACGGGCACGACATCGAGGTCAGCTGGCTGCTCGTCGAAGCCGCCGAAGTCCTCGGAGACCCCGCCCTACTGGCGCGCGTCCGCCGAGAGTCGGTGGCCATCGCCCAGGCCACGCTCTCAGCCGGCGTCGATCCGGCCGACGGAGGTGTTTTCAACGAGGGCAACCCCACCGGCGTCACCGACCGCTCAAAAGACTGGTGGCCCCAGGCGGAGGCCGTCGTCGGCTTCCTCAACGCGTATCAACTCACCGGCGAGACCCGCCATTTCCAAGCCTCGCGACAAACGTGGGCATTCATTGACGCACGGCTTCGCGACCGCGTGTACGGCGAGTGGTTTTGGAGCGCCGATCTCGCGCCGGACCGTCGCGCCCGCCACCCGAAGGCTGGCTTCTGGAAATGCCCCTATCACAACGCCCGAGCATGCCTGGAGCTCGTCGAACGTCTCCAGCACCTCTCCAGTAGTTCGGCCAGCGCAGCCGAGAAAAGCGTCCCTGAGCACCGGTAGATAAAAACGGCGCACCGCCGTCCAGCGGGTGGATCGGCGGTGGCATTCGTTTGTGGGTCGAGCCCACTACCACTTGTATGTGTGGCGATCTTCGTCGGTGTCCGGCGGAGCGGACTGTCTTTTTTGGGGTGTCACTTCAATGAGCGGTGACTGCCTGTTTATCGGAAACTCCGCCTCCAAACTTAAAAAAATCTCTGCAAAAAACGGCCCATTTTCGATGGGGATTTACACCCAAAGGAGCCACGCCGACGAAATCGGGCTTCCCTTGCGGCACGGAGCCTCTCAACGTCCGCCAACGCGTCGGTTCTGTTACGACCTACCCTGACTCTCTATCGCGCGCGATGAGGCCACAGGCGGTTCTGATCCTGCTGCCGCCAGCCTGCCATCACGGCGGGCGCATCCCCCTCGGGTTTCCTATGTTTCAACCGATCATCATTCAAGGCGGCATGGGTGTCGCCACCTCTGGCTGGCGCCTCGCCCGCGCCGTCTCGCAGCTCGGACAGCTCGGCGTCGTCTCCGGCACGCTTCTGGCCGTCGTGCTCGCCCGTCGCCTCCAGGAAGGCGATCCCAACGGCCTGATGCGCCACGCCCTCGCCCACCTGCCCTTTTCCCAAGTCGCTGAGCGGGTGATCGACACTTACTATGTGGAAGGCGGTAAACCCGTCGATGCCCCCTACCGCCCCGTCAGCATGCCCGGCCAGTTCCCCAGCCAGGCGCTCACCGAGCTCACCGTCGCCGCAAACTTCACCGAGGTTTTCCTCGCCAAGGAAGGCCACCAGGGCCGTGTCGGCATCAACCTCCTGGAGAAAATCCAGGCCGCCTCACTCGCCTCGATCTACGGCGCGATGCTCGCCGGCGTGGACTATGTGCTGATGGGCGCCGGCATCCCGCGCTCGATCCCCGGCGTGCTGGACCGTTTCGCCGAGGGCAAAGCCGCCGAGCTCAAGCTCGATGTCGAGGATAACGCCGCCGGCCCCGAGGCCCCGATGAGCTTCGATCCCTCGACGCTCCAGGCCGGTCCGCTCCCCACACTCACGCGCCCTCAATTCCTGGCCATCGTCTCGTCCGCCGCCCTCGCCACCACGCTCGCTAAAAAGTCCAACGGGCGCGTCGATGGCTTCATCATCGAGGGCGACATCGCCGGTGGCCACAACGCGCCACCGCGCGGTCCCATGCAGCTCACACCCGCAGGCGAGCCGATCTACGGTCCGCGCGACGTGCCCGAGTTGGCCAAATTCCGCGACCTCGGCCTGCCCTTCTGGCTGGCCGGCGGCTACGCCACCCCGGAAAAACTCGCCGAGGCCCGCCAGCTCGGAGCCGCCGGAGTGCAAGTTGGCACACCTTTCGCCTTCTGCGAAGAGTCCGGCATCACCGACGACCTCAAGCGCCAGGCCTGCCAGATGAGCCTCGATGGCACCGCCCACGTCTTTACCGATCCGTGCGCCTCACCCACCGGATTTCCATTCAAGGTCATGCGCATGCCCGGCTCGCTCTCCGAACCCGGCATTTACACGCAACGCCAGCGCGTCTGCGATCTCGGCTACCTGCGCCAGAGCTACCGCCGCCCCGATGGCACACTCGGCTATCGCTGCGCAGCCGAGCCGGTGGACGAGTTTGTGAGAAAAGGCGGCACCGCCGACGGCACCGACAAACGCCAATGCCTGTGCAACGGATTGCTCGCCACCGTCGGCCTCGGCCAGGCTCGCCCCACCGGAGAGTTCCCTATCGTCACAGCGGGCAACGACGTCGCAAATATCTCGCGTTACATCGCCCCCGGCGCAACCAGCTACACCGCAGCGGACGTCATCCGCTACATTCTCTCCCCGGTCGCTCAAGCCTGACCCACGCTTCGGCTTTGCTTCGCGTGGGGTTTTCGTTTCGCTGCGCCTGCCAATGATCGAAGTCGAACACCTCACGCGCGTCTTCCGGACCTACAAGAAGCAGCCCGGTTTCTGGGGCGGCGTGAAGGGCCTTTTCCACCGCCAGTTCGACGAGGTGGCGGCGGCCAACGACATCTCGTTTTCGATTAACGAGGGCGAGTTCGTCGGCTTTCTCGGCCCCAACGGCGCCGGCAAGACCACGACGCTCAAGATGCTTTCGGGCCTGATCTACCCGACCTCGGGCCGCGCCCGTGTCGCCGGCCACGATCCTTCGCAGCGCGCCACCGCCTACCGCCGGCTCTTCGCGCTCGTGCTCGGCCAGAAAAATCAGCTCTGGTGGGATCTGCCCGCCATCGAGTCGTTCCACCTTCTGCGCCATATCTACGGCCTGGATGCCGCCGACTACCGCAAAACGCTCGACGAACTCGTCGATCTGCTCGGCGTGCGCGAGAAACTCTCCACGCAGGTGCGCGAGCTTTCGCTCGGCGAGCGCATGAAGATGGAGCTCATCGCCGCCCTGCTCCACCGCCCGCGCGTCCTGTTCCTCGACGAGCCCACCATCGGCCTCGACGTCGTCTCCCAACGCGCCGTGCGCCAGTTCCTGCGCGACTACAACCGCCGCTACCGCGTCACGATCCTGCTCACCAGCCACTACATGGCCGACATCAAGGAGCTCTGCGAACGCGTCATCGTCATCCACCGCGGGCGCAAAATCTACGACGGCGACCTCGCGCGCCTCGACACGCCCGGCAGCCAGGGGAAAATCATCCGGTTCGCCCCATCCGGGAGCGGTTTCCCGGCCGATTGGCGTCCGCTCTCCGGCACCGCCACGCGCGACGCCGAAGGCAATTTCACCGTCCACGTACACAGCGCTCAGGTCGTCGCGGTCTCGCAACAGATCCTCGCCGCCGGCCCCGTGGCCGACATCACCATCGAGGACGTGCCGCTCGAAGACATCATCGCCGAGCTCTTTACCGCCGCACGCTAAACGAAAGCGGCTGGCGTAAGATCGCCTCGCCATTCGCTGGACAGGGCGACTTTTTTTTCAACACTGCGCCGCGTGAAACAAGCGATCGTCACCTTGGACATGGAAGGCGTACTCACGCCCGAGATCTGGATTGCCGTGGCTGAAAAGACCGGCATCCCGGCCCTGCGCCGCACCACGCGTGACGAGCCCGACTACGACAAGCTCATGCGCGGCCGCCTCGAAATCCTCGACCAGCACGGGCTCAAACTTTCCGACATCCAGGCCGTGATCGGCAGCCTCGAACCGCTCGACGGCGCCAAGGCCTTCCTCGACGAGCTGCGCTCGCTCGTGCAGGTCGTGATCCTCTCCGACACCTTCGAGCAGTTCGCCTCGCCGCTCCTGCGCAAGCTCGCCTGGCCCAGCCTCCTTTGCCACCGCCTCGTCGTCGAAAACGACCGCATCGCCGGCTACCAGATCCGCATCGCCGAGCAGAAGGAGAAGGCCGTCGCCGCCTTCCAATCGATGAACTACCAGGTGATCGCCGCCGGCGATTCGTTCAACGACATCGCGATGATCAGCAAAGCCGATGTCGGCTACCTATTCCGCGCCCCGGCCAACGTGAAGGAACGTTATCCAAAGTTCCGCGCGATAGACAGCTACGCCGACCTCCTCGGCCTGATCAAAGGCCAGATCGGCTGATCGCAAACACGGTCCGCACGAGCCGGCAGAGCGCTTCACTGAGGCGCCCCGTGGATTTTCCTGTTGGCAAACGCGGCCCGCTTCACCGAAAAAGCACCCTTTTTATGTCCGACCAATCGCGACTCGACTCGACCCCTGCGGGCAAAGTTTGGAACTTCATCCTGCTCGGCGCCCCCGGCGTCGGCAAAGGCACACAGGCCGAACTGCTCACGAAACGCTTCGGCGCCGTGCAGCTCTCGACCGGCGAAGTGTTCCGCGCGGCCAAGAAGCTGCCGGTGTCGGAACAGACTCCGGCCATCAAGGAAGCCATCTCCTACATGCAGGCCGGCAACCTCGTGCCCGACTCGACGGTCGTCGCCATCGTCCGCGAGAAACTCCATTGCCCGGAGCTGCATCGCGGCCTCCTGCTCGACGGTTTCCCGCGCACCGTGCCACAGGCCGAAGCCCTCAGCGACATCCTCAACACCGAGAACATCCCGCTCGACGCCGTGCTCAGCTACGAGCTCCCGATCGAACAGGTGCTTGAGCGCCTCGGTGGCCGCCGCACCTGCCCGAAGTGCGGCGCCTCGTTCCACATCAAGGATCGCCAGCCCCGCGTGAAGGGCATCTGCGACCAGTGCGGCACCGAGCTCATCCAGCGCGACGACGACCGCCCGGAGGCCATCCGCGTGCGCCTCGAAACCTACGACCGCAAGACCGCGCCGCTCATCGAGTATTACCAGAAAAAGGGCCTGCTCATCCGCGTCGAGTGCGGCGAGACACCGCAGGAGACCTTTGCCCGGACGCTCCAGGCGCTGAAGCTCGCCTGACGTCCACGGCTCACCCGCGCAATCTTCCGCCCCTCGCCGGCCCCGCCGCGAGGGGTTTTTATTTTCCACGCCCGCTCCCTCCCGGGCGACCAAACGCATGGATGGTCTCGTGCAACGCCTCCAACAGCTTCTCGGGGGGAAACGGTTTTTGCAGCAGGACCGGCAGAGCAAGCGACTCGAGCTCGGCGAGCTGCGCCGGGTCCCCGATGCCACTCATCCCAATTACCGGCACGAGTGGATCGACCCGGCGAAGGATGCACACCAGCGACGCTCCATCGACCCCTGGCATCATCATGTCGGTGACCACCGCCCGGATTTCCGTGCGATGCCGCATGTACAACGCCACCGCGTCCACGCCATCCACAGCCAGAAGCACCCTGTGACCGTGTGCCTCAAGCACGCGCCGGGTCACATCACGCACCCCCTGCTCGTCATCGGCCACAAGGACGAGTTCCCCGTTTGCCTTCGGCAGATTGCGCGACACCGGCAGGGGCCCGTCGACCGAAACATCCGGGGTCGCGGGCAGGTACACCTCAAACCGCGTCCCCTTGCCAAGCTCGCTCTTCACTTCCACCACCCCACCGTGATTTTTCACGATGCCCATGACGGTCGAAAGCCCCAAACCCGTGCCATGCCCGGGCTCCTTGGTCGTGAAAAACGGTTCGAAAATCCGGTCGAGCACCTCGGGCGCGATCCCCGTCCCCGTGTCGCACACGCACAGACGCACGTAGGGGCCCGGACGCAGCCCCACCACCAGCCGGGCACCGTGCTCGGGGGCGATCACATTTTCTCCGCTGATCGTCAGCACTCCGCCCTCCGGCATCGCATCGCGCGCGTTCACGCAAAGATTCATGAGCGTCTGGTGCAGCTGGGTCGGGTCGCCGATGATCGGCCAAAGATCCGTGGCGGCCTGGGGCTGGATGCGAATACTCTTTGGGAAGGTCTCCGCGGCGATCTTGGACATGTCGCGGATGAAATGCCGCGGCTGAATCGCCACCCGCTCGCTCACCACCCCGCGGGCAAACGTGAGCACCTGCTTCACGATACCCGCCCCGCGCTTGGCACTCTCCTCCATCGTCTCCAGCAGTTTTGCCGAACTGCCGTCAGTCGCACACTCGCGCAACAAGGGAGCGCCCATGATGATCGGCGCGAGCACATTGTTCAGATCGTGAGCGATCCCGCTGGCCAATGCCCCGAGACTCTCCAGCCGCTGCGCGCGCAGGAACTGCACCTCCAACTGCTTTTTCTCCGTGATGTCGGTATTGATTGCGAACACCGACTTCGGCCGCCCCTC
>MWDT01000001.1 GCA_002070825.1 Verrucomicrobia bacterium ADurb.Bin122 | reverse complement strand
CGCGGAGAAACGATTCACGGTGCGCTACCACGGCAAGCAGGTGGTCAATCAGACCCGATTTGTCTTGGAAGCGAAGCTTCGGCGTGAAGCCGCGCAAGTGAACGCTGCGGCCGCGGTCGCAAGCGCGTCGACCTTGTCGGGCGGAGAATCGGATCTCGTGGAGGTGGCCGAGTCGTTCGAGCAAGGCACCGAGACCGACAAGAAGAAGGCGACGGTGGAGGCGGAGCGGCGGGCGCGGCTACTCGTCTCGGGTTCGCAGACAGCGGAGCGCTCGCTGGAGTACCTGATCGACGCTTTGTTGTGGGTTCAGGGGCTGAAGCCGAAGTACGGAGCAATCATCATCGGCGAGGATCTGGAGCGTCTCGATGCTGTACGTGAGGCGACGCGTTTTGGCAGCGCCAAGGAAACGCGGGTGTTCACGAGCACAGACAACCCGGACTTCCCGAAACAACTTCGTCTGCACGCGTGCGAGTATCTCGCGCCGCTGATCGCCGACATGCAGATCGAATGGCCGTCCGAGATGTTGAAGGCGGGCATGGAGATTGTCGATTTGCCCGGGATTGGCGTGCATAACGACCTCTACGAGTCGGTCACCGCGGACTTTCTCCGGAATCATGCGAAAGCGCTGATGCTGGTGACCGATTCCGGCGGACTGCGGCGAGACGATGCCGAATTGCTGCAAGCTTCGGGATTCCTGAATCGGCTGCTTCACGCGAGCGGCGATCCCAGTGCCGATCCAGTGTCGCTTATCGTGGCGGTGGTGAAGATCGACGATGTCGCGGTCGCAAACCATGAGAATGCGGAGGCGATATACGGAGAGGCTCCGCACACGGAAGCCGAGTACTTCGCGCAGGTTGTCGCCTCGTGCCGGAATAGCGTGAAGCAACAGCTGGAGCAGTTCCTGCCGGAGGTTTGGGCGAGCCAGGATGAGAAGCTGAGGGAGGAGAAGCAGACGATCATCCAGCGGCTGTTGGAAGGCCTGCGCGTCTTCCCGGTGTCGGCTCCGGAGTATCGGAAGATCCTCAGGAGCGACCCAAAGAAGCCGTCTTTCCTCACAACCGTGGAGGAGACGCAGGTTCCGGCCCTGAGTGCGGCGCTGGTGGGCGTCTCGCAGGACTATCGGCGTGAGAAGGAGGCGCGACTGGCGGCAGCGGCCGACGGTTTTTTCGGCCAACTGCGCGCGAGACTGACTCTGCTTAGCGCGCAGCTCTCGGAGGAATCGCGGGCGCAGCACGAACGCGAGGAGATGGAGCAACAGCTTTCGACGTACCTCGGGCCGCGGCAGCGCGAGTTCGATACCCGGCGCGGCGAGTTTCGCGGTTACCTGCGCAAGACGGTGCCTGAGTTGATCGAGGCCAAGGTGAACGGGGCGGCAACGGTGGCCCAAGGAGAGATCAATGCGTATCTCCGAAAGCTGCGCGACGCCCATTGGGGCACGCTGCGCGCCGCGGTGCGGCGGAGCGGAACGTTCATCGGGGCTCGGCATATCCAGCTGCCGCACGATTTCTCCCTGTGTTTCGAGGCTCCGGTTGCTCAGGTTTGGAGCAGTGCGATTCTGCAGGGGATCCGGAAGGAGACGGCGAATTACTCCGCGTACCAGGAAGAAGTGCTGAAGGAGGTGCTCGCCTGGGCGAAAACGAGCGGGATCAAGGTCACGACCAAGCTCCTCGAAGCATTGGTGGAGGAGGTTCGGCAACAACGGCAGCGCCTCAACAGCGTCGGCAAGGAAGCCGTCGAGGAGTTGCGGAACAAGGTGCGTGCCGAGTTGGTGCGGAAGATCGAAGGGCCGATCCGGCGGCGTTGTGAGCGGTTCGTTGAGGAAGGCAAAGACATCGGAGCCGGAGTGAAGAACCGGATTCTCGAGATGTTCTCCGAGCTTGCCTTGGAGGTGGTCCAATCCGCGACCGCGCCCGCTGTGACGCTGTTGACGGAGCGGTTCAAGGAGGTGGAGCGCGAGATCGTGACCGCCTTCAAGGAACACTCGAACCCCTTGGATGAGGCCGCGGATGCACTCCTGCAGCGCTATGATCGGCAGTTGGCCCGGCAGAACGCTCACGATACGGCGGCGCTGCCGGTGATCACTGCAGCGCTCGAGGCGATCCCAGCCGAGCTTGCCCCCGTTGAGCAGAAGGAGGTGGAGGCCGCATGAAACTCGTAACCCACGATGGGGCTCCGCATGTGATTCTGCGCGAACGGGAAGACTGGGGCGTAAAAGTCTACGACTTGGCGCCGCTGCCGCGAAGGCTCTGGGCCGATCAAGCCACGGTCGCGAGCGCGCTCCGTACGGAGGTCGATCCCTACCAGACGACCCCGCTTAAGACACCGGCGGAGTTGATGGTGGAACTCCCGGCTGGAGCCAACTGGCAGAACATGAGTCGGCGGAGTCTGGCGCGGCTCGAGGCCTTGGCGTTGCTGGCGGAGGACCCTCAGCGTCGCCTCGAGGTGCGCGAGGTGGTGACGTTGGCCCATCAGGTGAGCTTGGTGCGGCACATCCTCGATAATGCCAAGCTGCGGCGTGTGCTGATCGCGGACGAAGTCGGCTTGGGCAAGACGGTTGAGGTCGCCCTGATCATCAAGGAACTGCTGGCAGCGAATGCCGGCCTGCGTGTCCTGTATCTCGCGCCAGCCCGCCTCGTCTCGAACGTGGGCCGGGAGTTTCGCCGCATGGGGCTGCCGTTTCGCGAGTGGAAGGCGCTGGACTCCGATGCGAATCTGGCGACCGACGACCGCATCATCGCCAGCATCCATCGGGCCGTGCATCCGGCTCATGTCGAGAAGTTCAAGACTGGTCGGCCGTGGGACGTGATCGTGGTGGACGAGTGCCATCACCTCAGCGACTGGGCACCGGGCGGCGGCGATCCGGTTCAGAAGTTCCGGCTCGCCCGGGATATTCTGGCCCGACAGCCGGCGGACGGGTACCTGTTTCTCCTCTCCGGCACGCCGCATCAGGCCAATCAGGCGCGGTTCGAGAATCTGCTGGGATTGCTGCACACTCCGCAGGAACCGGATTCAAGCGTGGCCGGGCGCGTGATCTTCCGCACGAAAGAGGATGTGCGGGACTGGGACGAGCAGCCGCTGTTTCCCCGGCGGCAAGTGAACCCGCCGGTCGTGTGCGACGTGAGTGAAGAGCATCGCGATTGGCTGAAGCGGATCCAACACTTCTTCAGTCCTCCGCCGGACGAAATGAGCGAGATTCGGCGACGGGCTGTGGGCTGGCGGTGTGCGCAGGCGCTGCAATGGGCGGCGTCGAGCCCGCACGCCGGCTTGGGCTATCTGGTCCGCCAAGGCATCCGCGATGGCTGGACGCTGGAGACTCCGGGTTTTCGCGAAGCGCTCGCCGCGATGCGGCCGTACCGCCGAGGTCGGCCGGACGAGCCGGTGACCGATCTCTTCGCACGGATGTGCAAGGAGGTGCAGCGGCAGACCGACGTGGGCGACCTCGAGGATATCGAGGACGAAGAAGCGACGGGCTTCAGCGCGTACGAACGCGAGATTCTGCGCTCGTTGCTCGCGACGGGCATCAATCTGGTGCTGTCGCCGCTGCAACCGAAATGGGAGGCGCTCTGGGAGCAGGTGATTGGGCCGGCCGGCACTGACAAGATCGTACTGTTCGCACAACCGATCGAGACCGTGCTTGGCTTGGCGGGTTGGTTGCAGCGCAAGACCGGCAAGATGCCTGCGATCATCATCGGCGGGCAGAGCGACGCGGAGCGCGACAGAGAAGTGGCGCAGTTCCGAAGCGCGGATGGTCCGCAGTTCCTGATCTCGTCGCGAGCGGGTGGCGAGGGCATCAATCTCCAGTTCGCCCATCGCCTGGTTCACCTCGATGTCCCATGGAATCCCATGGACATGGAGCAACGAGTCGGCCGGGTCCACCGCTTCGGTTCTCGCAAGACAATCGTCGTCGACACGCTCGTGCTGAAGGACAGTCGCGAGGAGCGCATGTGGTCGGTCGCGCGTGAACGCCTGCTAATGGTCTCACGGGCAATGGTGGCCCCGGAGCGTTTCGAGGCGCTTTTCTCCCGGGTGATGTGCTTGGTGGCGCCGGAGAGTCTGCAGGAGATCATGCTGGCGAGCACGGCACCGGAGATCGGGCCGCAGGAAGAAGGCCGCTTGTCCGATCTGGTGGAGAGCGGGTTCCGCAACTGGCAGGGCTTCCATGACCGCTTTGCGGCGAACCAGCGGACGATCCGCAAGATGCCCGCCGGCCTGGCGCGGTGGGAGGATCTGGAGTCTTTTCTCGTTCGCTACGGCGGAGCCCAAGCCGCGGAGGGCGTGAACGTCACCCGTTTCCGTTTCCAGGGCGATGCGGTCGTCGCATTGGACGAGGCGGCGCGAGTGATTCGAATGAAGAGCGGCCTACTCGGCCTGATCGGCGACTACGAAGGCAACCCGGTCAGTGGTGAAACGGCAGGGCAGGTCAGGCCCCTGGGGTCGAATGTGACGCCGGTGCTCGATGTCCTCCGCGAACACGCGGTGACGACTGATCCGGTGGGCGCTGCACTGCTCCGGTGGGGCGAAACGTCCGGGACGCTGCGGGAGTCGCTCGGCCGCAATGCGGTCGTTTACGGCTATCTGCGCCAGAAGCTGCAGCTCGATTCGGTCGGTGGAGCGAAGGAGGTTGCTCTCGAACTCCGTTTCTTCGTGGCGAGTCAGGAGCTGGATTCCTCACGTGAGCTCTCGGAAGAGGAAAAGGCGTCCCTGGTCCGGGGGCTCCAAAGCTTCTCGGCACGGGCGAAACCGAGCCTGACGACGGTCGCTGATCGATGGCTGACGCTCGAACGGCAGCTGGCCGAACAGCTTGCCAGACCGAGTCAGCAGGAGCTGCAAGACCGCGTCCGCTACGCGGTTTGGCCGCTGTTCGCTGCGCACATCGAGCCGTGATGACCTGACACCATAACTCTCCAATCCCCCATGTTCCGCTTCATCCATACCGCCGACCTGCATTTGGACAGCCCGCTCCAAGGCTTGGAGTATCACGAGGGGGCGCCGGTCGCGCTCCTGCGCGGGGCCACGCGTCGCGCCTTCGAGAACGTGGTCCAACTCGCGCTCGATGAGGCGGTGGACTTCGTGGTGATCGCGGGCGACATCTACGACGGCGACTGGAAGGACTACAGCTCCGGCCTGTTTTTCCGCGGGCAGATGGTGCGGCTCGGCGAGCGGGGCATCCCCGTCTACTTGATCGCTGGCAACCATGACGCGGCGTCGGTGATTTCGAAGAAGTTGAGCCTGCCAGACAACGTCCATGTCTTCTCGACTCGCACGTCGGAATCCATGGAGGTGCCGGGGCTGCCGGTGGTGATCCATGGGCGGGGATTTCCGCACCGGGCCGTGCCGGAGAACTTCGCCCAAGAGTACCCGGCTGCGGTTGCGGGTAAGTTCAACCTCGGGCTGCTGCACACCAGTTTGGCCGGCTCGGCCGACCACGACACCTACGCCCCGTGTTCGGTCGCCGACCTCCAAACGAAAGGCTACGGCTATTGGGCTCTCGGCCATATCCACCAACCGGCGGTGGTGTGCGAGGACCCGTGGATCGTGTTCTCCGGCAACTGCCAGGGCCGGCACGTGAAGGAGGCGGGCCCGCGTGGGTGCCGCTTGGTGACGGTGGACGATTCGTTGCGGGTCGTGGAAGCCGAGTGGCGCCCGGTGGATGTCGTGCGCTGGGCCCAGATCGCGGTCGACCTCGGTGGTTGCATCGAGGAGGCCGAGGCCTTCGGGCGGGTGCAGACCGCGATGGAGTACGCCGTGGCACAGGCCGAGGGACGACCGGTCGCCGCGCGCGTGATCTTCTCCGGTGCGACGACTCTGCACGGGGGGCTTCATCGCGACCGGGAACGTTGGCATTCGGAGCTCCTCGCCCGCGCGCAGGACCAGGGCGCGGACATGCTCTGGATCGAGCGTCTCAAGGTGGTCACGACTCCGGTTTACGACGTTGCCCAGCTGGCCGAGCGCGATCCGTTGACGAAGACGGTCGTCGAGAGCCTGGCCGGCGCGAGCGCAGCCGTGGCGGAGTTGCCGGCCGACATCCGGGAGATGGCCGAGGTGCTGCCGCCGGAGGTCCGCCGGGAGTTCGAGGCCGAATGGTCGGGGCCGGGCCGGCAGGCGGTCCTGGACGATGTGCGGGCGATCATCATCGACGCGCTGGCGACGCGAGGAGGGAGCGAGTCATGAGGTTCAAACAGATCGAGATCCCGGCGTTTGGTCCGTTCACCAATCTGGAGCTGGCCTTTCCCGATGCCCCCGGCGACTTGCACGTGATCTACGGCGCGAACGAGGCGGGCAAGAGTTCGTTGCTGCGGGCGATTCGGGATCTGCTCTTCGGCATCCACGGACAATCCAGCGACAACTTCCTGCACGACTACAAGGAGCTCCGCCTGAAGGGCCGGCTCCGGAATCGGGCGGGCGTGGAGCTGAGCTTCCAGCGCCGAAAGGGAAACAAGAACACGTTGCTCGACGCCGCCGGTGCCGTGCTGCCGGAGGATGCCTTGGCGCCGTTTCTCGGCGGTGTCGACCAAGCCTATTTCTCGACGATGTTCGGTCTCGGCGCACGGGAACTCAGCGAGGGAGCCCAGCAACTCCTGCGGGGCGAGGGCGCGATGGGCGAGGCGCTCTTCTCGGCCAGTATGGGCGGCACACCGGTGCAGAAGGTGCTGGAAACGCTGCAAGCGGAGGCCGACCGGATCTTCAAAGGGCGGGCGACGGCGAACGTCTCGCTGCGCCCGGCGGCGAACCGCTACAAGGAACTGCTGAAGCAAAGCCGCGAAGCCGTGGTCGATCCGGATACGTGGAAGGAAAACGAGGAGGCTCTGGCGAAGGCGGATGGGGAGAAGCAGCGGCTCGAGGGCGAGCTGGCCAACCTCGAACGGGAGCTCTCGTGGGTGGAACGCTGCGAGGCGGCGTTGCCCAGTGTGGTCGCCCTCGACGAGGGGCTGGAAAAATTGGCCGCGCTGCCGGCATTGCCGGAAGTGGCCAGCGACTTCATCGACCGCGTGCGCGATGCCCGGAAGACTCTTGCCCAGACGCAGGCTGAAGTGCGGCGCCTGACGGAACAGGCGAACCGCATTCGCACCCAGTTGGAATCGTGCCCGGTGGCGAGCACTCTGCTGGCGCAGGGGCAAGCGCTGGATCTGCTGCATCAGTCGCTGTCCATCTATCGCGACCGCAAGAAGACTGTGGCGAGCCTGCGGGAACAGATCGCCGCTTGCGAGTCCTCCCTGGCGGCGGGCATGCGCGATCTCGGCTTGGCGGGCACGTTCGCGGTTCTGGAGGAGCGTCGGGTGAGTGCGGCGATGCGCTTGGCTTGCGAGGAGGCGGCTGAAGCACTGCAGGAGGCCGCACGTCAGGAATCAGCCGTCGGCGAGAAGGCAGAGGCCCGCGCACGAGAGAGTGCCGACCGGGAGCGTGAGCTTGCCGCCTTGGCGGAGACCAGTTTGGACGCCATCCGCGAGGCCTTGGCGGTGGCTGCCGAGGCGACGGATGCGGACAAGACGATCGTCGCCAGCGAGGCCGAGTTGCGCCGGCAGCAGAAAAACACGACAACGCTCCATCGTGCCTTGGTGGGAGCCCCGGCCGACTTCGAGGCCACGGTACGTTTGCCCGTGCCCGGTTCGGCCACGATTCGTCGCCATGGCGAAGAGAGGGCCCGCATCGAGCGTGAGATCGTGGCTGAAGAGAAGGCCCAACGAGAGGCCCTGCGCCAGCGCGAGAATTTGGAAACGGAACTGGCCCGGCTCCAGCGTAGGGGAGAGTTGCCCACGGAGTCCGCATTGCTCGATGCCCGGAAACAACGGGATCGCGGCTGGGAACTGGTGCTGGCCGAGTGGAAGGGCGACGGTGCGGCGGAGGAGCTGGTACCCGGCACGCCGCTGGAGGAGGCGTTCCCGCGTACGATCGCCAAGGCCGACGCCATCGCCGACGGTTTGTGGAAGAATGCGGAGGCGGTGGCGCAGGCGGATGAGAAGCGGCTGCAGATCCGTGTGGCCCAAGAGCAGGCCGACGAGGCTGGCCGGCGACTCGCCACTCATCGGGAGGCCATGGCCAAGTGGGAGGAGGAGTGGACCGCAGTGTGGGCGCCTTGCGCTCTGCTTCCACGCTCGCCTGCGGAAATGGAAGAATGGCGTGCTCAGTGGTGCGCGTTCTGCGACAGCCACGCCAAGCTGGCCGAGGTCCAGGGCGACGTCGCCCGGAAGTCGGCGCAGATCCAAGCGGCACGGCGGCGGCTGGCCGAAGCGCTCGGCGATTCCGCCCAGAAGGAGTTTGCGGTGCTCTTCGCTGCGGGGCGAAAATTTGTGCAGGAAGGCGAGCAGGCGGCGGGGGAGCGGAAGGCGCTCGCGAAACAGCTTGCCGAGCTCAGGGCGGAGTCCTCGAAGGAGGCGGCTTCGCGTGAACGATGCCGCCAGGCCGCCGCCCAAGCGGCGGAACACTGGAAAACCCGATGCAAGGCGGTCGGGTTGCCGGAAGGCACCTCCCCGAAGGCCGGTCTGACCCTGATCGCGAAACGCTGCGAACTGCTCCGCGACTACGACGAGTGGAAAGCCGCTTCCGCGAAGGTCGGGACGCTCGCTCGCGACAGCGAACAGTACGAACGCCAAGTCGCCGACATGGCTGAACTTCTCGGCGTCGGCGAAGCGTCGACGGAACTACAGGAAGCCACGCTCTGGAAGCGGCTTGAGGAGGCTCGCGACGCTGAGCGCCGCCACCGGGCGCTGGCCGAGCAGGGCGAGCAACTGGACACGGAGTTGGCCGAGGCGCAGGCGCGCTTGGGCGCTGCCGAGCAGGCGCAGGCTGAGCTGGTACGTGTGGCTGCGGTGGAGACCGCCGACGCGCTCGACCCGCTGCTGGTCCAGCTGGAGCGACGTGCTGTGATCCGGACCGAGATCGATCAACTCCGAAGGACGCTGGGCAGCCACGTGCGCGGCCAGGGCGTGGACGACTTTGTCGCGAAAGTGCGTGCCGAGGATCCGGCCACGTTCCACGAGCGGAAGGCGCAAGCGGCGCGAAAGAAACAGGAGCTTGGCGACGCACTGGAGACCGTTCGGCAGACGGTTTTTCAGCTTGGCGCGGCAAAGCGTGAACTCGAGAAGGCCGGCGATCAGGCAGCCGATCTGCGGCAGCAGGCGGAGCTGCAGGCGGCGGCGCTGGCCAAGGATGCCTCCCGTTTCCTGCGACTGCGGCTGGCCACCCAGTTGGTCGAGCAGCAGATCGAGCGGTTTCGGGAGGAAAATCAGGGGCCGCTGCTCTCACGGGCCGGTGCTATTTTCAGCGCGATCACTGGTGGCGCCTTCGCCGGCCTGGCGCCGGAGTTCGGAGCCAACGACACGCCCGTGCTGGTGGGGCGCCGACCTGACCAGACTACCGTGACCGTCGGAGGCCTGAGCGACGGCTCGCGCGACCAGCTCTACCTCGCGTTGCGACTTGCCGCGCTGGAGCGCTTTCTGGAGGAGCACGAACCGATGCCGCTGATCCTCGACGACCTCCTGATCACCTTCGACAACGACCGCGCGAAGGCGATTCTGCCTCAACTTGGCGAATTGGGGAAGCGGACGCAGATCCTGCTCTTCACCCACCATGAACATCTCGTCGACCTTTGCCAGAAGGCCTTCGGCGAGGGCGGGTTTCACCTGCACCGGCTTGGGACGAGCGCTGGAGCTTCAAACGGTTGACGTGGTTCGCTGATATCGCTCCCCCATGAACTCCCTCGAACGCACCCTTGTCACGAAATCCGGTTACGACCACGGCTGGGAGGTGGTCGTTGAGGCCACGGCCCAGCGGGTGCGGCTGGCCTCGGCGCTGCATCGGGCACAGGTCGAGATCGCGAAGGGACAGGGCGACGGTGCGCGCTGGCAGGTGCGAGTCGCCAACGCGGCCCTGGATCGTGAACTGCGGCGCTCGCTCGGGCGCGCGGCCGGTGAGGCGCAGAGCGTATCCACGGAGCGCGAACTCGCGCTGCTGCTGCATGAGGCGGCGCGTCTCGCCAGGGCGCTGCCGGATGCACCTGAGGCGCGGTTCGCCCGCGCTGTGGCGCTCGAATTGACGGAGCGGAAACCGACCTCCACCGAGGTCGAGCGGCTCGTCAAACAGAGGGTCGGGCAAGACATCTTCCGCGAGTCGCTCATGGACTACTGGGGCGGCGGCTGTTCGGTGACGGGCATCGCCGTGCCGGAGTTGCTGCGGGCCAGTCATGCGAAGGCTTGGGCGGAGTGCGCCACCGATGCCGAGCGCCTGAACGTCTACAACGGCTTCCTGCTCTGCGCCCATATCGACGCGCTCTTCGACCGCCACCTGATGACCTTCACTGATGACGGTACTGGCATTTTCGCCCCTGCGATCAATGCCGACCTGCGCGGCTGCCTTGGCTTAACAGGGGAAGTGAAGCTCCGTTGGCTCGCCCCCGAACACCTTGAATTTCTCGCCTGGCACCGGCTGCGGTGCGAGTGGATGTAGCGGCTGCCCCAAAGGGGTGTGACGTACGATCGTCAATCTTGGGATGCGCGTGGATGTGGAGGCGGAGGACGGAGACAAAATGTACGTCGAAAATCCAACGTCAGGTGGGGGAAGTCGGGGCAGGGGCTTACGCGGAAACGGTGAGCAGGGATTCCCAGCTGGTGGTGTAGCAGGGGCTGAGGCGGGCCTGGCGGAGCTTCCAGACGGGGGCAGTGTTGCCGGCGGAGGCCAGACGGACGGTGCCGCGGCCGTAGTCGCGGTTGAGGCGGTCCATTGTTGCCATGAGCGTGTGGCGGCGCGCCAGAACCTCCGCAGGCGGGGCTTCGAAGGCGAGTTGCATGGAGGATTCGGGACTGAGGTCCGAGACAAGTACGCCGACTTTGCGAAACGAAAACCCTGGCCGGAATATCCGGCGGAGCAGACCGGCTGCGACGGCGGCGAGTCGGCTGCTGTCGTTGCTCGGCAGCGGCAGCGTGCTTCCGGTACTCGGGCAATACTGTGGGACGCCCGCGTGTGGATTCGTTTCAAGAAAGACTTGGAGATAGCCGGCGACCTGCCGCTGAGCGCGCAATTTCTCGGCGAGTCTGCTGACGTAGGTTGCCAGCGGTTCGCCCAAGGCGTCCAGGGTGGATAGGGGAGTGCCGAATCCCCGAGCGCAGCAGAGGGCCTGCTTGGGCGGGGCAAGCTCTTCCAATGCGAGGCAGGACTGGCCGCGTAGCTCAAGTACGAGCCGGTGGCCGGTGACGGTGAGCCGACGTCGCGCAGTCGCGTCGTCAAGATCGCGCAGTGCGCGGGCCGTGGTGATGCCTAGGGGCGCGAGGCGCTCGGAGAGGCGCCGGCCGATGCCCCAGACTTCGCCGACGGGCACCGTTTCGAGGAGTGCGGTGGCGGCGGCTGGATCGGTGGGCCAGAGAAACACGCCGGCATGGGCTTCGCGTTGTTTGGCGAGCCGGTTGGCGAGCTTTGCGAGCACTTTGGTGGGGCCGAAGCCGACGCTCACGGGAATGCCGGTGTGCCGCTGCACGGTGGCGCGGATTTCCCGGCCGAGCGTGGTCCAGTCGGCCGCGATGTCGTAGCGGAGAAATGCTTCGTCGATGGAGTAGACTTCGATGTGGTGCGCGAACCCGCGCAGGGTGGCCATGACGCGCCGGCTCAGGTCGCCGTAGAGGGTGTAGTTGGAGCTAAAGGCGTGGACCCCCGCCTTAAGTTCGGGGCGTGCCAGGTGCCAGACCTCCCCCATGGCGATGCCACGCGCCTTGGCTTCTATCGTGCGCGAAACGACACAGCCGTCGTTGTTAGAAAGGACGACGACGGGCTGGCCCTCCAGCCTCGGCTGAAAGACCCGCTCGCAGGAGCAGTAGAATGAATTGCAATCGACGAGGGCGAACACGGCACGCTGCGGAGATCAGAGTGGATTGATGGCAAACGTGACCACGCCCCAGACGCGGGATTCGTCGTCCAAGTCGTGGATGTCGGGATAATCCGGATTGGCGGCCTCTAGCCAGTACCGCTCACCGGCACGGCGGAAGCGTTTGACTGTGTGGGCTCCACCGACCACGGCGACGACCACGCGTCCGTCGCGGGCCTCTTCGGCGCGGTCCACGACGAGGAGTGCGCCATCGTTGATGCCGGCGCCGGTCATGGAATGGCCGGAGGCGCGGACAAAGAACGTGGCTGCGGGGTGGCGGATGAGGTGGGCGGTAAGGTCGAGTTCGCGATCCAAATAATCCTCGGCGGGGCTTGGGAAGCCTGCGGCAGCGGGGGAGAACATGAGGGGCCGGGAAAGCGGCGCGCCGGATTTGATCGGGTGGATGGCGGTGACCTGCATCGTAGTGGTCAATGTTGGCAGATCGCTCCCCATCGGCAAGGGGAGCGCCCACCGCGCCGCCCGGAGCGCTATTGATCAGTGAGTAGAGTGGAAAATACCCGCGTAGCCCCGTGCCCCCACATCGTATGCCAACCACCCTGCTCTTGTTTGTCCGTTCTAAAACAATATTCATTAACTAAGTCCGCGTTAATAGCAGCTTAGTCTCTATTGTAAGGCAGCGTTCGAATCCCTGTGGGGACGCCAACTTCTAGAACCACGCAAGTGGGCGAGATTGCAGGAGATACGCCAATAAATGGCTTATCCACTGATTCGTTTACGGGCGGCGCTACACCTACGAGGGCGGTCTGCCGGCGCCTTTCACCGACCGCGAATTTGAGTACCCCGACACCTTGATCGCTGAGGGAAAAGAACCCGGCGATACGCTACCCACTGCGCGCTTTGAGATCGCGGAGCTCGGCGGGGAAATCCTCGAAGTCCATGGCGCCCGCCCCAGCGGTGCGATCCTTGAGGAAGATTGGAAAAATCCCGTAATCTACTGACTTCTCAGGCTTCGTCCCGTCTGGCGGTCTCACGCAGCCTCTGCCGGCAGCATTCGATGAGGTGATTCTTCCTTTTCGCCTACCTTATGACGGAAACGAGTAGGAACCGAAGAGTGCCATCGGGCTGTATACAGGGCCTTCGTCAGGCAGTCGAATCCGCTATTTGTTAATAACACACGAGGAGACTTGCCGTTCTACTGCATCATATGGTTCTGTTGATCATGTGATTAGTTTGTGAAGTGAGCCGCGTGATTTGATCGAAGGTTATTCACATGAAGTGAGTACACCAAAAGCGTGAAAATGCTACACTGGTCGGACCTGATTCTGAGTGAAATCGGTACACTGGCGCCACCGTGAAAATGGTACACTCCTACGCTCTGGGGCCTATATGCACAGAAACATATATTAAAAGACCTATAGGGGCGGGGTGTGAATAACCTCATCTTCCCTGTTTGCGGTGGGGGCTGACTGCCTGAAAAGAAGAAGGGGCTGGCGAGCGGGGAAGGGCAGGCGCCTGCTGCGCGCCGGGTGCTTCGTGCATTCGCAGGACAACCCTAGCGCCGAATCCCTCGCTGAGGCGGCTCTGCGACGTTGGGTGTCGGGCTGATCGCTGGCGTGGGGGTGAGTGTCTTGGCCTTCATGACGTCATTCCAGTCCTTGCAGGGCCATCCTGGATACTCTGGAACGAGCCGTCTCAGGCGCTGAAGAAGGCTACTCCCAAGCGACCGGATCCGTTCAAGAAATCGGAGCCAGCCTTGATTCCCCGCTTGGTCGGCATCGAGCGCCAAGGTTATCGGCTGTGTGGTTCGCTGGAATAGCGGTAAAATCGCCTCTGGCACTGAGGCACCGGCGATGCTCACCACGTGGGCTTTGGGGTTCAAGGCGGCGTAGCTCAATGCGTCGATAGGCGATTCCACGAGGGCGATCTCATTCGCGAGGATTGCGGTGGGCCCAATGGCGAAGAATCCATCGATCTTGCTGCCAATGGCCCGCTTCGGCCCCTCGAACGAATCCGTGGCCCGCAGACTTGCGCCGACAATTTGTGCGCTCGCGGAAATGTGCGGAAAGACGCACCAGGTGCGGCGGCCTCCACTTCGCCGGTGTTCGAAGCTCCCGTGGATGATTCCGCATGCGATGGCATGCTCGACCACCTGTGCGGGAATCATGCGCTCCTGGATGAGGTAATCCTGCGCGATCTGAGTCGCGGCGGCATCGGGTTGCGCGTAATAGCGCCAGAGTTCGCGGAAGTCTTTCTTGGGCGTGGCTCTGACCTGTTCAATTGCAGCGCAGCGGACCGCTGCGGCGGCCTCGGATTCAGACCACTGGCCGGCCAGCCAACCGACTGCGTCGCGGAAATCGCACGCCATGACATGCATCACCAGATCGATGGCTTTGCCTCCGCCTTTGCCGGCTTTGTGATCGTACCATTTCGCTCCGTTTATCGACAGGGCGTGTTCCCCTGTGCGCCAGACGCGTTCTGTCCCTTCGGCGCTGGGTTCGCCGAAGCCTAAGCGCTGCATTACCTCTTCAAGGGGGATATCCCGTACTTGATTGGTCAGCTCCTTCACCCGGATCTGCGATTCCGAGAGCTTAAGGCTCAGCGAGCGATTCGTGGCCTCGGTGCCGATACGGGCTGATTTTTCTAGTGCGGCTTTCTCTGCGATGACCTCGGCCCGCTCTGCCACCTTGACTAGTCGCTGAGTCTCGCGGCCGACTGCTTCTGCTACTCGCTGACGATATGCTTCGTGCCGCTCGAAGAGTCCCTTTTCCGGTACAGAATTCTGGACCGCATCGGCGATTTTTAAGGGGGAGGGCAGCGGCTTTTTCGGGGCCTCCATTAGGGCATAAAATTGCCGCACGGACTGGTGTTTCGCTTTGCTGCCGCGAAGCCCGCGCTCGATGCCGAGGTCGGACAGCACCGCCGCATAAGAGTCCTGCTGTTTTCGCAGTGTGATTCGATTAAACAGATGCTTGGCGGATAGCCACTGCGTGCCATCTTTCGCGACGCGAATCGGTATCACGTAAGCGCAGATGTGCGGGGTCGTCTCGTCGGCGTGAAGCGTGGCTGCAAACACGCGATCTCCGAATTCGTCACGCAGCCATGAAACCGTGCGCGATTTCCACTCTGTCAGACGGTGCACGCGTTCAGCGGGAATCGAGCAATCGGTGAAAAACGCAGGAGAAACTCCGAGGAACAGTTCCTGGCAAAGAACTGCGTCGGGCTTTCGCTGGACACCGTGAGTTCGCTTTTCCCATTCGGCGATGAACGCATCCGGGGTGGGGATGCGCAGGTCGAAGCCGATGAGCTGTTCGTTTTGGGCAGCTCTCGAGGGATCTGCGTTGGGGGTGTCACGATGGCGTGCTGTGTGACTCACAGAGCCTCGCATGGCTCCATGGGATTTGAGTTTGGCGACGCGATAGAGCGCGAAAGGCATGGGTGTATTCCCTCCAGGAGGAGAGCGCGAGCTGTGCTCGCATAATGCCCGCTTGAGCGGGCGGGGTTCCAAGGGCCGTTTCGAGGCCCTTGGTCGTATCGGGAGCCGATACGAAACGGGTGCAGGGTTGCCCTGCCGAACTAAGCTCGCGGCGCGAGCGTTACCACCCTCGCGCGGAGCGAAGGGTGGTATAGTGAGTATACCACCCGGAAAGGAGCTACCGGGAAAAAGAACTCATGATTTCGAGTTGCTGGCGGCGGGGATGCGCGCGGTGTCTGGCGTCGTGCATGGAGCATCCTTCGGACGCGCTTCCGTTGCGACGAGGGGAGTCTTGGGGCGACCTCCCAGAATTGCTTTGCGCAGGGCCTTCACTGCGGTCTTGCGGCACATCTCTTCGAGCAGGCCGACAGCGTTCGTTTTGATCGCTGGCGAGAACGTGCTTCCAGGGAAGGATTCGAGTGCAACTTCGTCGATCATGTTGGTCAGTGTTTTCATTGGATTTTTTGTTTTGTTGGGTTTGTCCTGATCGGAACCGGAAGTTCACATGGCAAAAATTGAATGCCGTCGTGGATCCTCCGATACCGAAGCCCAAACCAAAACTGCTGGATCTTTTGCAGTGCACGGAGGCAGTGCCTCGCGAACTCAGCTTTCCGCGCGTAATTCGATCCCATTTGCTCGGCTAATGTGTCGTACCTTAAATTCAGCGGATGCCTGAGTGCCCGTAGGCGGAGTGGGAGCCAGAGGAATAAGTCGAGCGCTAGTGGTGACTGGCGTAGCCCATGTATGGCGCCAATGTCGACGGGGTATGGGTGCGCCAATAGCCCCCGGAAAAAGTGCGTAGTGAGGGTAACATGGCTGGCGTTACGTGGCCTCGAATCCCCGATATCGTTTTCGCTCCGCCAAAGCAGGTATTGCTCGGCCAATTGAGCGGAGCTCCCGCCTAAGATCTCCGAATCTGAAAAAGTAAACTGGATACTCGCCGAGAAAAGCCGCAATGCCTGCCGGCGGAGCATTTGGACACGTCGTGTATCTGGAATGAGTTTTAACCGACGAAAAAAATCGGCGAGTGAGCGGCCCAGTTCGATTTGAGGCGATCGGGTGCGAACGGCTTCGGTGGCAAGATATAGGACGAGCAGTCGTGGCCACATCCCGTACGGGATTCCGGCTGAGATGAGTGAGCCGTCTGGCCCCGGGATCAGTCCTGGGCGCACCACGAGGGACGCGTGACCATTTCTCCGAGTCCAGCACGTTCCCTTCGGTCCAAGATCGCGATGCGGTAGGTTTGTTATTGCGAATACTGACGAGTAGTAGCCCAGATCATTCCGCTCAAGGCAGCTGCGGTCAAAGACATCAATTGCGATCCTGCACCGGCGATCCCAGTGCTTAGATGCCGTCCTCGGCGTTTGAGGCGTGGCGGCAGGCTGTGGACTGGTGGAGGCTAGATCCATCGGCGCTGGACATCATGCATTGCGGGAGTGCTGCCGATTCGCCGCGCGGCGCTCGCTAGGGAGTAGTGGAGGGCATTCACCAGCGACTAGCCGCTCATATGCGCGCTCCACACTTTCGTTTGTATAAAGTCTGTGGCGGGTGCGGCCATCGGCGCGGATTTCCTCGAGCCAGGCATCGCCAGTTGATGCTCCGTGGGCGGATGCAAATAGCATGCGCTGGACGAGCTTGGGTGAGCGAAGTCGGGCAACCACCTCCCGCCGACTGAGAAGGAGAGGGGCGATGGGCGAGGTAGCCGCGGATGGGACATGCAAGCTCATGAGCGCAGTCCGGCTGGCCGTCCTAGGTTTTACAAGACTAAAAAATCGCAACAGATTGATTGTCAACTAAAAAGATTCTTTCTGATGAACCTTTTTTTGGTTCTTTCTGATGAATCTTTTCAAAGAATCTTTTCGATGAACCTTTTTGGGGCGGGTTGGGGCGGTGGAGCGCTAGGTGTCCAAAAAGTGTCCAATTTTTGCCCGTGCCGTGCAATTCCATGTGGTGCCATGGAAATTCGGAAAACAGAAAGGCCCGCTCGGAACTTTCGTTCTGTGCGGGCCTTAGAGTGTTTTAAATTGGGTGCAGGGCTTGGATTTGAACCAAGGACCTTCAGGTTATGAGCCTGACGAGCTACCAGACTGCTCCACCCTGCAATAGGTGATGAGGGGCGGGAACGTGGGTTTCATGCCTACACCTGTCAACGGCCTTTTTGAAAAAAGAATTCTTCCTTGCCAGCAGTGAGCCGGGCCTCTGTTCTCCGCCCTCTGTCCTCAAGACAGAGACAAACTATCAACCGTAATCCATATCACAATTGACGATCGCAAGGCGGCCCACCGGCCGACCTGTGTATCGAAGATACATAGATCCATGAGCATCACCGTCACGCCCAAAGACCTGCTCGACGCAGGCGTTCACTTCGGCCACCAGAAAAAGCGCTGGAACCCGCGTTCCAAGCCCTTCGTGTTCGATCACCGTCAGGGCATCACCATCATCGACTTGGGCAAGACCCATGCCGCTCTTGAGAAGGCCTGCGCCTTCTTGGAGGACACCGTCGCCAATGGCGGCAATGTCCTGTTTGTCGGCACCAAGCGCCAGGCCCAGGAGCTCGTCCGCGAGGCTGCGACGTCCGTCAACATGCCTTACTGCGTCGACCGCTGGCTCGGCGGCACCCTGACCAACTACGAGACGGTCAAGCGCTCGATCGCCAAGTTCAAGAAGTACCAGCAGCAGGAGACCAGCGGTGAGCTGGCCAAGCTCTCCTCCAAAGAGGAAGCCGCTATCAAGCGTGAGATGGCCCGCATGCAGCGCAATTTCAGCGGCATCGTCGAAATGGGCGGTCTGCCCTCGGCGATCTTCCTCGTTGACGTGAGCCACGAAGCCATCGCGGTCGCGGAAGGTTCCCGCTGCGGCATCCCGACGATCGCCCTCGTCGACACCAATTCCGATCCGACCCTCGTCACCTACCCGATCCCGGGCAACGACGACGCGGTGAAGTCCATCCGCATCATCGTCGAGACGGTGGTTGCGGCGGTGCAGAGCGGCCTGGCTCAGCGCGATACGCGTCGTGCGGCCCGCGGTGCGGCCGACTTGAAGGCTGCCACGGCGGCTGTCGCTGCGGCGGTGGCTGCAGATGAGGCGCCGGCTGGTGCGGAAGACGCCAAGGTTGCCGGGGAAGCTGATGAGGCTCCCGTGACCAAGAAGAAGGCCACGCGCGCTCCGCGCAAGGCTGCCGACGCGAAGTCCGAATAAGCCGTCTTTCCCGACACTCTTTACATCATGAGCGTAACAATCACTGCAAAGATGGTCAGCGATCTGCGCGAGCAGACCGGCGCTGGCTTGATGGACTGCAAGAAGGCTCTCGCAGAGGCCAACGGCAACGTCGAGGAGGCGATCACCATCCTTCGCAAGAAGGGCGCGGCCACCGCTGCCAAAAAGTCCGAGCGCGCGACCAACGCCGGTTTGGTGGAAAGCTACATCCACCTCGGTGGCAAGGTTGGCGTGTTGATCGAAGTCGCCTGTGAGACGGACTTCGTCGCCCGCAATGACGAGTTCAAGACCTTCGTCAAGGACCTCTGCCTCCAAGTGGCGGCTGCGAGCCCGTTGTACGTTTCGCGCACCGAGGTGCCTGAGTCTGCCCTCCAGGCAGAGCGCGACATCGCGGCGGCGCAGGCTGCAGGCAAGCCCCCGGCGGCGGTCCAGAAGATCGTCGAGGGCAAGCTCGAGAAGTACTATGCCGGCATCTGCCTCCTCGATCAGCCCTTCGTGAAGATCCAGGAGAAGACCGTGAAGGAAGTCCTCACCGAGAAGATCGCGAAGATCGGCGAGAACATCCAGATCCGCCGTTTCGTCCGCTTCCAGCTCGGCGCCTAAGCCCGACTTGGATTTCATTTCGAAGCGCGTCCGATTTTCGGACGCGCTTTTTTGTTGGTCCTGAGGCCTTGCTTGGAGGGCTGAAAAAAGCCGTTTTTTCGGCTTCCGTTTTTTCGGGCACCGCCTACGGTCCCGCCTTCTTGTCACGGAGAGGTGGCAGAGTGGTCTATCGTACCTGACTCGAAATCAGGAGTGCCGCAAGGCACCGAGGGTTCGAATCCCTCCCTCTCCGCCACTTTCGCCTTCAGGGTTTTGTATAACACGCCCCCGCTGTCGCCGGGTTTCAGAGAAGGCCTGCTTCGCGAAAGCTATACCAGCCCCGGCCTGCCGGATCGGCTTCTTGGCGCCCGAGAATCACGTGGTCGAGGAGTTGGATTTCGACCGTGCGCGCGGCGGCGGCGAGCTGACGGGTGACCTGGAGGTCGGCCGCGCTGGGCTGCGGGTCGCCGCTGGGGTGGTTGTGGGCGACGACGATGCTGGTGGCGGCACGGCGGATGGCTTCGCGGAAAACTTCTCGCGGGTGGCTGAGGCTGGCGGTGGCGGTGCCGGACGTGGCTTCGACGCGTTGGATGAGGCGGAGTTTGGTGTTGAGGCAGAGAACCCAGAATTTTTCGACTTCGAGCCCCGCGGCGTGGGGGTGGAGGTAGCCGGCGATGAGGTCGGCTCGGTTGAGCAGGGGCGCTGCGCCGGATTGCTGGCTGAGTACGCGGCGCGCGAGCTCCATCACGGTGAGCAGCTGGAGGGCTTTGACGTGGCCGATCCCTTTGAGGCGTCGGAAATCGGTTTCGCTCCAGGTGAGGAGCGCGGCGAGGGATCCGGCGGCTTGGAGGAGGTGGGCGGAGAGCGAGAGGACATCGTGCCCGCGCGTGCCGCTGCGCAGGAGCATGGCGAGGAGTTCGATGTCGCTCAGGGCGGCGGTGCCGAGGCGTTGCAGGCGCTCCTGCGGACGCTCTTGAACCGCCAGTGCCTGGAGCCTGCTGGTGGTGGGGCTCTCGGTCATGGTTGGCTGGACGAGAGCTGAATGCCAGAGGCGGCGCGGTGGCGATTGTTTTTTGCCGGCGCGGGGTCGGCTAGTCTTCCCGGAGTAGGGCGACGTCGAGTGGCGGGAGGATGTGCTGGCGGGCGTCGTCGGTGCGGAGGATGAGGTCGCCGGTTTCGGTGACGCCGTGGAATGTGCCGTGGAGGACGGTGGAGGCGGGCGGGTGGAGGGTGATGGTGACGCGTCCGGTGTGCCAGGCGGTGTTGAGTGTGGGCAGGAGTTGGGAGAGCCCGCCGGCGGCGATGCGTTGCTGGGCTTGCGCGAGGTGGGCGAGGAGGGCGGCAAGGACGGCTTCGCGTGGCGGGATCGGCTGGACGAGGTCGGCGAGGCGCGTGACCCGGCCGAGAAGCGCGGGGTCGGCGGCGGCGGGATCGTTGGTGTAGTTGATGCCGATGCCGATGACGGCCGTCGTTGGGTTGAAGCGTTCGACGAGGATGCCGGCGAGTTTGGCGGGGCCGATCATGAGATCATTGGGCCAGCGCAGGCGGGTGCCGGCGACGCCGAGTGTGGCGAGCATCTCGCGGAGGGCCCAGCCGGCGGCGAGCGGGAGGATGGCCCAGCGCTCAGCGGGGCCGGGAGTGGGGAGGACGGCGGAGACCCAGATGCCGCCGGCGTCGGAGACCCAGTTGCGCCGGTAGCGGCCACGGCCGGAGGTTTGGCGCTCGGCAACGACGGCGTGCCAGCCGGGGAGCTGGCCGGCGAGGTCGTTGGTGGACTCCACGAGGGCGTGGTTGTGTAGGTGCCACACGGGCGTGGTGGACTCGTTGGACATGGGTTGACGAAGGCGCCTTTGGATCATGCGGGCAACGGTGATTCCAGTGAGGGGGCTGATGCAGGTGGCTTGCGGGAGTGGAAATCTCCGCGCTTGCGCTCGGTGGCGAGCGTTGCCGACATTCCCCGTCAAACCCTATGAAGCAACGCACTCTCGCGCGCGAAGTCTCTGTCAGCGGACATGGTCTGCACAGCGGTCAGACCGTCACGCTCACGCTCAAGCCCGCGCCCGTGGATCACGGTATCGTCATCAAACGCATCGACCTGCCTGGAGCTCCGGAGGTGAAACCGCACATCAGCCTGATCGGCGATCTGGTGCGCAACACCGGTCTGACCACCGGCTCGGTGCAGATCCATCTGGTCGAGCATGTGCTGAGCGCGCTGCACGGCTGCGGCATCGACAACATCCTCGTCGAGATGAATGCGGGCGAGCCGCCGATCATGGACGGTTCGGCGAAACCTTTTGTGAACCTGATCCTCCAGGGGGAGCCGGTGGAGCAGGCGAAGGACCGCGATGCGTTTTGCCTGGATGTGCCGGTATCGGTCACGCGCGGCAATTCCTCGCTGATCGCGCTGCCCTGCGACGAGCTGAAGATCACGTGCACGTCGGCCGACGACCGTGGCATCCACACCCAGCATCTTTCGCTGACGGTCAATCCGGACGTATATATCTCGCAGTTGGCCGCTGCGCGCACCTTCACGGTGTACGAGGACATCGAGCCGTTGCTCAAGATGGGCAAGATCAAGGGCGGCTCGCTGGACTGCGCCGTGGTGATCAAGGGCGACAAGATCCTCTCGAAGGAGGGGCTGCGTTTCCCGGACGAATTTGTCCGGCACAAGATCCTCGATCTGATCGGCGACATTCTGCTGCTCGGCGTGCCACTGAAGGCGCATATCATCGCAGTGCGGCCGGGCCATGCGATCAACGCCGAGTTGACGAAGGCCATCGCGGCGCGTCTCGAGGAGAAATCGAAGGAGCCGAAGAAAAAGGCGCGTCCGGCACGCGTGCTGGCGACGGAGACGTCGCTCGATATCCGGCGCATCCTCGACACGATTCCGCACCGCTATCCGTTTGTGATGATCGACCGCATCGTCGAATTCATCAGCGACAACGAGCTGGTCGCGATCAAGAACGTGACGATCAACGAGCCGTTTTTCCAAGGGCATTTCCCGGGCAATCCGGTGATGCCCGGGGTGCTGCAACTGGAGGCGATGGCGCAGGCGGCCGGTGTGCTCATGCTGCGGCGCACCAGCAAGGCCAACTGCACGGCGTTTTTCATGAGCGCCGACAAGGTGAAGTTCCGCCGTCCGGTGCGGCCAGGCGATCAGGTGATCATCAACGCAAAGATCACGAAGGTCCGTGGGGAGAAGCTGGCCGCCGCCGAGTGCAGCTGCACGGTGGACGGGCAGGTCGTCTCCTCGGCCGAGCTGATGTTCACGATTGTCGACGAAGGCGCTGACGCTTAACATGGCCACGCGCATCCATCCTTCGGCGGTCGTCGAGAGCGGAGCCCAGCTCGGCGACGATGTGGAGATCGGGCCGTTTGCGTTTGTGGGCGCGGGCGTGACGCTCGGCGCCGGCACGCGGCTGCACCACCATGCCTCGGTCGAGGGCGATACGGTGCTCGGGGTGCAGTGCGAGGTTTTCCCGCACGCGAATCTGGGCGCGAAGACGCAGGATTTGAAGTACCGCGGCGGCGTGCCCGGACTGCGTATCGGCGATCGCAATGTGTTTCGCGAGTACGTGAGCGCGCACGCGGCGACCTTCGAGGGCGACCACACGGTGATCGGCAACGACAACCTGTTCCTCGCCTACACGCACATCGCGCACGAGTGCGTGCTCGGAAATCACATCATCATGAGCAACTATGCGGGACTCGCCGGCCATGTGACGGTCGAGGACCATGTGATCATCGCCGGCTATGGTGGTGTGCACCAGTTTTGCCGTGTCGGCGCGCATGCGATGGTGGGGGCGTGTGCCAAGGTGGTGCAGGATGTGCCGCCGTTTTTCATCGTCGACGGTTCGCCGGCGACCGTGCGCACGTTTAACAAGATCGGCCTCGAACGATTCGGCTACACCGCGGAGCAGATCGAGCGCGTGAAGTCGCTTTTCCGCATCCTATATCGCGAGGGGTTGAACCGCTCGCAGGCGATCGAACGGCTCCAGGCTCACGAGCACGCGGCCTCAGCCGAGTTTCAGCGTCTGCTGGCGTTTGCCGAGAAGAGCGAGCGCGGGTTGGTGCCGGGTGTCTGAGCCGGCTCTGCGGCTCAGCTGCGTCTCGCGCGGTGGGGCTGCGTGGCTCAACGGGCAGGACCGCGTGGCTCTTTGCCTGCGTCTGCGCTCGCCCGAAGCGAAGCTGGATGCACAGGGGACGCGTTTGCCAATAAAAAGCCCGACGCGGAAGGGCGTCGGGCTGGGCAAACCAGGGCCGGGCGTGGTGAGCGGCCCGGCGGCGTGGCGGCTTACTTCTTCTTGTAGACGGTAGCGGGGTCGAAGAGGCGTTCGGCGACGTAGCCGAGGTCAAAGCTCTTGCCTTCGGCGGCGGTGTCGAGGTTGTCGAGCTTGCGATAGAAGCAGGACTTGTAGCCGTTGTGGCAGGAGGCGTTGGCTGCGCCGATTTGTTCCACTTTGATGAGGATCACATCCTGATCGCAGTCGGTGTAGAGCTCCTTTACCCACTGGACGTTGCCGGATTCCTCGCCCTTTACCCAGAGCTTGTTGCGGGAGCGGCTCCAGTAGGTGGCCTTCTTGGTCTTGAGGGTGTGGCCGAGCGACTCGGCGTTCATGAAGGCAAACATCAGCACCTGGCCGGTGGCGATGTCTTGCGTGATGCAGGGGATGAGGCCGTCGGAGCCGAATTTCGGCTGGAACGTTTTGCCGAGTTCGATCTCGGGGTTGGTGGTACGTGCGGGAAAGTTCATGGATTTTGAATGAGTGAAAGGTTGGATGAAAGACTGTCCGGGCGGACGGTGAAAAGCGCGAAATACGGCACGGGGCGAGGTCGCGGCCTGTAACAGGCACCAGTGGACGCACGCCCCTACGGATGTCGCGCGAGATCGCGCAGGTACTCGTAGGTGTAGAGCCCGGATTTGTGACCGTCGCTAAAATTGAATTGGATCGCGTAGTTGCCGACCTGGGCCCAACCGCGGACTTCGACTTTCGAGTAGTCGCGCGGTCCGGTCACTCCGCCGTGGCGGTTGCCGAAAAGATCGGGCTCGCCCTGGTTTTCCGCACTCGGGGAGGCGGCGCGGAGCTTGGCGAACGTGAAATAGCTCTCCTCGCCATCGGACCAGGCGATGGCGACCTCCTGACCGACGATCTGAATCGAGCGAGGCGCGAGCATGTGCCGCGTAGAAAGCCTAAGGATTGTGAGAATGTGAATAAGTTTTTCGCGAAAACTGGGGTTTGGCGCGGCTCTATACTTGACCGTTGTGGGTGAAATTGGGATGAAATGGGGCGAAATGGGGCACTAATCACGCCGCCCAATGGCACTACCTGGCAAAACTCTCTACACCGGAAGCTACCGGCATAACCTCGACGACAAGGGTCGGCTTACGATCCCGTCGGCGTGGCGTGCGGCTCACGGAGAGGGCGAGCAGTTCCTCGCGGTGCCCAATCCGGGCGGCTACATTTCCGTGCTGCCGCCCGCCGAAGTGGAGAAGTTGCACGAGAAGATCGCGGCCGTACCGCTCTCCGACACGCAGGCGCGCGATCAAATCGCGGCGTTCTTCGCCGTCGCCCAGGCCTTCACTTTCGACAAGCAGGGCCGCATCGCCCTCAACGCCGACCTGCTCCAGCGCGCCGGCATCGCCAAGGAGTCGGTCCTGAGCGGATCGATGAACACCTTCAGCATTTACAGCCCGGAGCGCTGGGCTGCGATCGCCGCGCGAACGAGCGAGGCCAGTCAGGCGGATTTCCTCCGCCGCTATGGGATCTGACGATGCCGACCTTCGCCAAAGTCATCCCGACGCGCTCGCAGGTTCTCAGCACCGCCCGCCTCGGAAGCCCCCGGCGTTTTTCCGCCGTCGCTCCGTTCGTCCGTGCGAGCCTCACGCTGCGCCGTCTTGAAATTTCCGAGCGCGCCGGAGCTGCACGCAACGCCGCGGCCATTCCGGTCGCCCAGGAGGCCGCCGATGTCTGCCGTGCTATCTGAAACCGCCAAGGCCTCCCCCATGACACCCGGCCACCAACCCGTTTTGCTTCGCGAGGTGATCGAGCTGCTCGCACCCCGGGCTGGCGGACGCTACCTCGACGGCACCTTTGGCGGTGGCGGTCACACGCGCGCCATCCTCGAATCCGCACCCGATGTCGAGGTGCTCGCCTTTGACCGCGACCCCGCTGCGCAGGCGCGTGCCGATATTTTGCGCGAGGAGTTCGCCGGCCGCTTTGCCCTCGTCGGCCGCGATTTTGGCCACCTCGCCGAAATCTCCGCCGAAGGCTTTGACGGCGCCCTTTTCGATCTGGGTGTCTCCTCCTTCCAACTCGACGAGACGGCCCGTGGTTTCTCCTTCCGCAACGACGCCCCGGCCGACATGCGCATGGATCCGCGCAGCGGCGTGCCGGCCAGCCAGTGGCTGGAAACCTGCACCGAGGAGATGCTCGTCCGTGCTGTACGCGAGTACGGCGAGGAGCCGCACTGGCGACGCGTCGTCAAGGCCATCGTCGCAGCCCGCGGTACCGGTGCGTTGTCCCGCACTGCTTCGCTTGCCCAGGTGATCGCCGAGGCGATTCCGGCGCGCGACCGCCATTCTTCAAAGATTCATCCGGCTACGCGCGCCTTTCAGGGCATCCGCATCGCAGTGAATGATGAGCTCGGCGCCATCGAGCGCGCCTTGCCGGCCGCCTTTGCGAAGCTAGCCCCCGGCGGCGTGCTCTGCGTGATCAGCTTCCACTCGCTTGAGGACCGCCTCGTGAAGCAGGCCTTCCGCCGCTGGTGCGGCCAGCCCGAGAGTGCTGACGACGCGACACCGCAGGATCTGCGCATCCGCCTGGCCGAGCCGCTCACCCGCCGCCCCATCGTCGCCGGAGCCGAAGAGCTCGCGGTCAACCCCCGCAGCCGCTCCGCCAAGCTGCGCGCCCTCCGAAAACTTTAACCGCCCACTTTCGTCCTCCGCCTCCCGCCATGAACAAGCACGTGCCCCACGCCTTCGTAAACCAAATGCTGGTTTATGCCCTCGTCCTCATCGGATTTGGAGGCTCGATGGGCATGGGCGCCGTCTGGCTGCGTCACCAGATGTCCGTGACGGCCGAGACCAACCGTCGTCTGGAGTCCAAGATTGCGGCGACGGAACGTCTGCTCGTCGAGAAAACGGCAGCGATTGAGCAGGAACAAAGCCCTGATGTGCTGAAGAGCCGCAATCAGATGTGGGGCCTGGGCCTCGTGCCCCCGACCGAACCCCAGGTCTGTCGCGTGCGCGAAGACGTGACTTCCCGGCTCGCTGCCAAACGCAACCGCGGCCTCTTCTCGGATGGCGCGTCCTTTGTGCTCCTTCGCACGGGAGGTAACGACGTCCAATGAGCCGGGGCTTTGCTTCCAGTTATCGCATCTGGCTCGTCGCTGCTCTTGTCGGCGTGAGCTTTGTCGGCATCGGCGCGCGCCTGATGCAACTTCACGTTTTCGACCGCGACCGCTTGCTCGCCTATGTGACGAAGGCACGTCGCGACATCATCGTGGAGAATGCGCGCCGCGGAGACATCCTGGACGCGCGTGGAAACATTCTGGCCACGAGCAAATCGCAGATCGTGCTCGGTGTGGATCCGCAGACGCTTCGTCCGCAGGACGAGGCCAAGTGGCCGCAGCTCGCCGAACTGATCGGCATGCCCGAGAGCGAGCTTCGCCGCATTTTCACCACGAAGACACGCTCCCCCAATGTGTCCGCCCCTGCTGCCGGTCGCGAGGATGCCGGCCCGTCGCTTTTCGATTTCTCCCTCACGGACGATACGCCCAAGAGCGAGACGGAGCAGGATGTCATCGCCGACGAGACTCCTGACGAGCGCGGCGAGCGCCCCATCCGGTGGGCCAAACTTTCCGACCACGTGGACGAATCCACGTACGAGAGAATCACGGCGCTCGGGATCAAGGGGGTCTATGGGCCGCGTGTGTACCGGCGTGTTTATCCGCAAAACGAGCTGGCTTCGCATGTGATCGGTTATGTGAACAAGGAGGGTACTCCCGCGGCCGGCATCGAGTACTATGCGGATTTTTATCTGCGCGGGCAGAACGGTTGGCGCGAGAGCGAGCGCGACGGCAAGCGCCATGAGCTGGCGCAATTCCGCACCCGCGAGGTCTCGCCCGTCGACGGGTTTCAAGTGGTGCTTTCGATCGACTCCGCCGTGCAGCACATGGTCGAGGAGGAGCTGAGCGCGATCGCCGAGAAGTACCAGCCGCAGAAGGCCACGATCATCGTGAGCGATGCCCGTAGCGGCTTTATTCTGGCGATGGGCAACTACCCGTCGTTCAACCTCACCGAGTACTCGAAGGCCGACATGGCTTCGATGAAGAACATTGCCGTCACCGATGTCCTGGAGCCGGGCTCAACCTTCAAGATCGTGGCAATCGCGGCCGCGATTGATCAGGCCAAGGTGACACCGCAGACGAAATTCGACTGTTCCCTCGACTCGATCGAATACCGCGGACGCCCGCGTAATCTGCCGAAGGAAGCTCATCGTTTCGAACATCCGCTGAGTGTGCGGGAGATCGCCTCACACTCTTCAAACAAGGGTGCGGCCCAGTTGGCCATGCTCCTCGGCGAGCAGAAATTCTACGACTACGCGAAAGCGTTTGGCTTTGGCCAGCTGACAGGGTTCCCCGTCGGCGGCGAGGTCAAGGGCACGCTGACGCCGCCTGAAAAGTGGGATGGGCTCACGATCACGCGCATGCCGATGGGGCACTCCGTGGATGGCACTCCGTTGCAGATTCACTCGGCGATGGCAGCGATCGCCAGCGGCGGCGAATGGCTCCGCCCGCAGGTCATACGCGAGATCCGCGATGCCGGCGGCGAAGTCGTGTTCCGCTACGACCGGATCGCGGAGCGCACGGTCATGAAGCCGGAGACTGCGCGCACGATGGCGGAGATGCTCAAGTGGGTTGTCGTCAAAGGTGAGGGCACCGCTCCCGAGGCGGCCATACCGGGTTTCGAAGTCGCCGGAAAGACCGGCACCACCCAGAAGCTGATCGGAGGGCAGTACTCGACACGTCATCACACGGCTTCGTTCGTGGGCTTTTTCCCAGCGAGCAATCCGGCAGTGGTGATCTCCGTCATCGTCGACGATGCCGATGCACGGTGCCGCAATGGCGTGGCGTATGGCAACGCGGTTGCTGCGCCGTCCTTCAAGCGCATCGGCGAGCAGCTTGTCCAGTATCTCGATATCAAACCTTCGGTGGTCGCGCCCCGTCCGGCGCTGCTCGCCATGGAGGGAGGCCGCCGATGATCGGTTATCTTACACACGACTACGCACTCATAGATGCCTTTCGTGCTCGCCCGCATGGGCGTGTGCGCAAGGCGGACTCTGTCAGCCAACGCATATTCAAAATGGCACCCAAGCTCTCGGACTACATCCAGGAAGGCGAGATCGTCGCCGCGCGGGGTACGCTTGACCGCCCCATTTCAGGTCTGGCCATGGACAGCAGACGGGTTGTCCCCGGTTCACTGTTTTTCGCATTGCCGGGCCTGCGGACCGATGGCGGCACCTATATCGATCAGGCGATTGATCGAGGTGCAGTGGCGATCGTCACGAACAAGCTGCCGTCCACCATGCCGGCCAAGGTGACATTCATCCAGGTGGAGGATCCGCGTGCGATTCTCGCCCGGGTGTCCCAGCGCTACTACAAGTTTCCGGATCGTGAGATGCAGGTGATCGGCGTGACTGGCACCAATGGCAAAACCACGGTGACGCACCTGCTCAAGCACCTGCTGGGCGGAGACCAGCGCGTGGGCCTGCTGGGGACGATCAGCTACGATCTGGGCGTTCGCACGGTCCCCTCGTTCAAGACAACGCCCGAGGCAATCGACATCTTCGGCATGCTTGCGCAGATGCGCGATGCGGGCTGCCGGCAGGCGGTGATGGAGGTTTCCTCCCACGGTATCGACCAGAAGCGCGTGCTCGGCATGCAGTTCGATGCCGCGGTATTCACCAATCTGACCCGCGACCACCTCGATTATCACCAGACACTCGACGCCTACTTTGCCGCCAAGGCCCGGCTCTTTACGGGTGAAGTCGGGAGCACACCGAAGGTCGCCGTGATCAACCTCGACGATACGCATGGGGCGCAGCTCGCCTCGGTGGTGCCGGAGGGTGTCAAGGTCGTGACCTATGGTGAATCTCCTGAGGCGCTCGTGCGCGCCGAGGAGGTCTCGCTCAACTTCAAGAACACGACCTTCAAGCTCGTGTGGCCGGAAGGCTCGATGTGTGTCGATTCCCCTCTGATCGGGCGCTACAACGTGAGTAACTTGCTCGCGGCGGTGGCGACGGCGTGGGGCCTCGGCCGCGATCCGGCCGTCATCATGGCCCGCCTGAAGTCGTTTGCCGGAGTCAGTGGACGGCTGGAGCGCATCGAGGAGGGGCAACCTTTCAACGTGCTGGTCGATTACGCACACACTGACGATGCCCTGCACAATGCGCTCGGCATGTTGCGTACGATCACTCCGGGGCGTCTGCTCGTCGTCTTCGGCTGCGGTGGCAATCGTGACCGCAGCAAGCGCCCATTGATGGTGCGCGCGGTGCAGGAGTTTGCCGACTATTCCTTCGCGACGGCGGACAATCCGCGCGGTGAGTCTCTGGCTCAGATCTTCGACGATATGCGTGCCGGTGTGACAGCGCCGGAAAAGCTTACCTGGATCGATGATCGCCGTCGCGCGATCAGCCTCGCGTTGGACATGGCCAAGCCCGGCGACTGCCTGCTCATCGCTGGCAAAGGCCATGAGAGCTACCAGGAGTTTGCGGATACCGTGATCCCGTTCGACGACCGCCAGGTCGTGCGCGAGCTCATCGGCATCAAAACCCTCAAGCGTGCATGAGCCTCGGCGCGGAAAATCCCACGTTGACCGACCCTGACGTCCACCGAAGAGGCGACTAGCAATGCCCTGTTTTACACCCACTCAACTGGCACAATGGACCGGCGGCCGATGGACGGCGCAGCCGGTCTCTCCGCTTTCGGGATTCTCCGTGGACTCCCGGCTGCTGCGCGCGGGACAGGTGTTCGTCGCGCTGACGACGGATCGGCGCGATGGCCATGATTTCCTGGCCAGTGCGGCGAGTCAGGGCGCCACTGCGGCGCTGGTCGCGCGCGCCGTGCAGGACGTCGCGTTGCCCCAGTTGGTGGTCCCTGATGTGCTACGGGCGTTTCAGACAATTGCCCGCGAGCACCGCCGGTTGTTTGCCGGTCCCATCGTAGGTATCACTGGCAGCTGCGGCAAAACCTCTACGAAGAACCTTCTCGCGACGCTCCTCGGCGGGGATGCCGGTGGCGTGCTGGCGACCGAAGGCAATCTGAACAACCACATTGGCGTGCCGCTGACGCTTACGCGGCTCGATCCCTTGCTTCATCGGTTTGCCGTCGTGGAGGCGGGCATCAGCGCGCCTGGCGAAATGGCGCCACTGGCCGGCATGATCGAACCGGATGTGGCCATCACGACGCTCATCGCACCAGCGCATCTGGCTGAGTTGGGCGGGCTCGAGGGAGTCGCGCGCGAGAAGTCAGCTCTTTCGGCCAGTGTACGCCCGGGCGGCGTGGCGATTTTTTCCACGCAATGCGCGGAGTTTGCCGCATTCCGGCAGCTGCAGGTCTCCACGATGGTGGTCTCCGTGGCTCGCGACGCCGGTGCCCCTCGGCCAGTTGGCACGGGGGCGGGCTTTACCGTCGTACAGGATGCCAATGCGACCACAGTCCTGCTCGAAAAGGACGGTGGGGTGTCGAAGTTTGTGCTGCCGCGCGTATCCGATGGGATGGCGCAAAACGCGGCACTCGCGATCTGTGCGGCCGCGCGTTTGCGCGTGCCGACAGATGCCATTTGCAGCCGGCTGGCCGGCTGGCAGCCCGCTGCGATGCGCGGGGAGTGGCGTCGCGAGGGCAGCCGCCTGCTCTATCTGGATTGTTACAATGCCAATCCTGCGGCGATGCTCGATGCGCTGGCGAATTTCTCGGCCCAGGCGCCGGCGGGTGCCCCTCGGTTGTATGTGATTGGGTGCATGGAGGAACTTGGCCCGGATGCGCCGCGCTACCATCGCGAGCTCGGTCGTGCACTGCCCTTGAGGTCTGGAGACCGGGTTTACGTGATGGGCGGAATGTCCGAGGAAGTCCGGCTGGGCGCCCTCGCACAGGGCACGGGTGCACAAGTCTCAATCGCCGATACGATTGAGCCTGTGAGCGCCTGTGTCGCGGGCTGGAGCGGTGCGGTGTTTGTGAAGGGGAGCCGCCGCTACCAGTTGGAACGCGCTGTCGGGGTCGCCCATGGGGCGTCGACACATTGATTCTCATGCTCAGTTATCTCGCCAATTTTGAGGATTATTTCGGCCCGTTGCGCGTGCTGCGGTATCTGTCTTTGCGTACGCTTCTGGCCGCCGGGACGGCCATGGCATTTGGGTTTCTGATCGGACCGTGGCTCATCCACCAACTGCGCCGGTTGAAGTTCGGGCAGCACTATGACGATGACCGCACGGGCGATCTCGCCCAGCGGTTCGACAAGAAAAACACGCCGACGATGGGCGGCCTGCTCATTTTCGGGAGCGTATTTGCGAGCGTGGCGCTATGGGCGCAGCCGAACGTATGGGTGCTCGTCGCGATGTTCGTCTATACGGCACTGACCGCGGTGGGTTTCCGCGACGATTATCTGAAGGCGGTGAAACGGAACCGGGATGGCATCTCGTCACGCGAGAAGATGATGTGGCAGACGCTGATCACGCTCGTGGCGCTGGCGGTCCTTGTCCTGCACCCGATGAGTGCGGTGAAGATCCGAGAATTGTGGGTCCCGTTTTTCAAATCGCCGGTTCTCGTGTTTGCCGGCGGGTTCGGGCTGGTGGCCTTGTTTGTGATGATGTTTTTCTGGGTCGTCGGCTTCAGCAATGCCATCAATTTGACGGATGGACTCGATGGTCTGGCGATCGGATGCACGATCACGGTGGCGCTCGTCTATGGCATCATGGCCTACACGGCTGGGCACATGCGCATCGCCGAGTATCTGCTGATCAGCCACGTGCCCGGCTCGGGCGAACTCGCGGTCATTTGTGGCGCGCTTGTGGGAGCCGGCATGGCTTTCCTCTGGTACAACTCGCACCCGGCCGAGGTGTTCATGGGCGACACGGGCTCGCTCGCGCTTGGCGGGCTCATCGGTGTGATCGCCTTCATGGTGCAGCAACCGCTCACCCTGGTGATTGTCGGCGGCGTGTTTGTCGCCGAGGCCGTGTCCGTGATCGTCCAGGTCGGCTGGTTCAAATACACGCGGCGCCAGTATGGCGAAGGCCGGCGCTTCTTCCTGATGGCTCCGATCCATCATCATTTTCAGAAGCAGGGTTGGCCGGAGACCAAGGTGGTACTCCGTTTCTGGGTGCTCTCGTTGATGTGCGCGCTCGCCGGCCTCGGAACTTTGAAACTGCGCTGATGCTGACCGCGCCCACAACGATTGCCACGCTATTGCGGCGCCCCGCTGCCATATTCGGTGGCGGCCGCAGCGGACTGGCCGTGCGCGAGCTGCTTCAGCGTGTGGGGGCCGAGAGCGTGCTCTACGACGAGCGTGGCGCCGATGGAGCTTCTACGTCTTTTGACCGCGAGGCGGCGGCCCGGCATGCGCTCGTCGTGTTCTCCCCCGGGTTTTCCCCGCGCCACGAATGGCTCGCCACCGCGAAATCGATGGGGGCGGTTTGCCTCGGAGAAATCGATTTCGCGTCGCTGTTCTGGAAGGGCAAGATCGTGGCGGTCACGGGAACCAACGGGAAAACGACCCTGACGGAATTTCTCACCCATGCACTGACGCTCAACGGCGAATTTGCCAAGGCGACAGGTAACATTGGCTATCCGCTAAGCCGGCTGGTGCTGGATCTGGATTTGCAGGCGGCACGCACCACTGCCGTCTGCGAAGTGAGCTCCTTTCAGGCGGAGACGATGCGCCACTTCAGGGCCGATGCCACGCTTTGGACCAACTTTGCCGAGGACCACTTGGAGCGCCACGACGGGCTGGACGATTACTTTGCGGCCAAGTGGGTGCTGGTGGAGCACACGCAGCCCGGCGCAGTTTTTCTCGGCGACTCGGCGCAGGAGTATGCGATGCATTTCGGGCGCGCCTCATCGGCGCAATCCCATGTCGCAACGCAGGGGCTGGCGGATGATGCCGGATTGCGGGGAACCGTTTTTGAACGCTATCCGCAGCGGGAAAATTTCGAACTGGTGCGCGCCTGGTGGACCCGATCGGGCCGCCGTGAGGAGTGCCTGTATGCGGCCGCTCAAAGTTTTCACCTAGGCCGGCACCGGCTGGCGTTGGTGCGTACGATCGCAGGCGTCGGCTACTGGAACGACTCGAAGGCGACCAACTTTCATGCCGTGGAGGCCGCGTTGGCCCGCTTTGATTCGCCCGTGGTGCTCATCGCCGGAGGAAAAGGCAAGGGCGGAGACCTCGGCGGATTCGTTTCCAGGATTGCGCCACGAGTGAAGTTTGCCGCGCTGATAGGCGAGACCTCCAGGGAGCTCGCCGAACATTGTGCGCAGGCTGGTCTCGCTCACGCGTGTTGCGCGTCGCTCGACGAGGCTGTGCAGGCCGCCTCATCGCAGGCCACGGTGGGCGGGCATGTGCTGTTGAGCCCCGGATTTGCCAGCTTCGACATGTTCAACGGATACGATCACCGCGGAGAAATCTTCGAACAGCTTGTTCGCAAGCTCGCGGATAATGCGGACCGGCATGCTTCCATTTTCGAACAACGACCCCAGTGCACCCAGCCATGAAAATCCTACGTACCGTCGGCATAGTCCTCGGCATACACGCATTTGCCCTGCTCCTGATGTTCACCAACCCAGGTTGCAGCACGAAGTCCCAGTCGAAGGCGGTTGCCTCCGACCCTGTGGAACCCTCCGAGCCAGTGCCGATGATCACGATGCCCACGGCTGGCAGTGATTCGCCGATCGCGGCGGCGCCCGTTGAGCACGAGGCTTCCATCAGCCTCTCGGGAATCGCGTTTGATCCCAGTATGGCTGACTCCTCCGATGCCTCGCGTTTTTCGCCGACTCGCCCCGGTTCGACGGCGGCGACCGCCCTGCGTGGAGCGCCGGTCAGTGGCGTCACACCAGCCACGACGACCGTGGTTGGCAAAGGCGACAGCCTATGGAGCATCGCCAAGAAACACGGCATCAGCGTCAGCGAGCTGGCTGCGGCCAACAATCTCCGAGTGAGCGCGAGCCTCCGTCTGGGGCAAAAACTCATCGTCCCGGCCAAGTCGGCCCAGCAGGTTCACGATGAACCGCCGGCGCCGGCTCCGGCCCAGGTCGCGGCAGCCCCGGCGAAACCGGGCCGTGACGTGACGCGCCACACCGTGCTTCCGGGCGAGAGCCTTGGCTCGATCGCGCGAATCTACGGTGTGAAGGCCGGTGCAATCGGTGCGGCCAACAACATCGCCGATCCGCGCAAACTGCGCGCCGGTCAGGAGCTCATCATCCCCGTTGCGAGCACGAAAGCCCCGGAGCCCGAGGCGAACGTCGCACCACGCCCGGCGGTGGAGCGCCCGGCTGCGGAGCCCGCAGCGCCTGCACTCATGCCGATGATCGATCCCGATGCGCCGGCCAGTCCGGCGGCATCGGTCCCGACGCCCGATCAGGATCTCGATGCGGGGCTGCCTTTGGACTCCGTCAGTGCAGTGCCGGTGATCAAGGTGGAGGATTCACCGATCGTGCCGGCTTCGAACTAATCTCTCTTGAGCAGCCCGATGTCACCCGACGTGTCTTTCTCTCATACCCCTGCGGCCCGTGCGCGGCTGGGGTTTTCGCCGGCCATGGTGATCCTGGTCTGTGCGGTCGCGCTGACCATCCTGGGGCTGACGATTCTGTTTAGTGCGAGTGCATCGTACCGGCAGGGGCCGTACTACTACCTAAACAAGCAGTTTATCGGCGTGGGATTCGCGGTGGCGGGGTGTCTACTCGCCGGGTTGCTGGATTTCGAATACGTGCGGCGGTATGCCTGGTTTGTCGGCGGGGCGGCAGTCGTGGCGTTGCTGCTGGTGCTGGTGCCTCATGTCGGAATCGCCGTGAAGGGGAGCCGGCGCTGGCTGGGCATCGGATTCCTGCGGTTGCAGGTCTCGGAGTTTGCCAAACTGGCGATGGTATTCTGCCTCGCGCACTATCTTGCGTTGAACCAGACGCGCATTGGTGAGTTCCGTCGTGGGTTTGTCTATCCGCTCGGCATCATCGGCGTGTTTGCCGGCTTGATCCTGCTGGAGCCGGACTTTGGCACGGCGGCGCTGACGGTGGCCGTCGGATTGTCGCTGTTATTTCTGGCGGGGGCTCGCTGGCGCTACATCGTCCCGACCCTGCTGGCCGTGGGCGGTTTGTTTGCTGTGATGGTTGCGTTGAATCCCAACCGGGCGCGGCGTTTCACCGCGTTTCTCGATGTCGAGGGCAACAAGATGGGGGGGACGTATCAGTTGTACCAGGCGCTGGCATCGTTTGCCGCCGGTGGCGCAGAGGGCGCGGGGCTGGGGCAGGGACGCCAGCAATTGAATTTTCTGCCCGAGGCGCACACGGATTTTATTTTCGCGGTGGTCGCGGAAGAGCTGGGGCTGGTTTTCACGATGGGTGTCGTCGTTCTGTTTGCCGCGATCTTCATCGCAGGATGGGTACACCTGCGCCGGGCTCCGAATCTGTTTCAGTACCTGCTCGCGGCTGGGGCGCTGCTGCTGATCTGCCTGCAGGCGATCATCAATCTGGGCGTCGTGACCGGGCTTTTCCCGACGAAGGGCATGTCGCTGCCCTTCCTCAGCGCGGGATTGTCGAACCTGATCCTGATGGGCCTGCTGGTGGGTATTTTTATCAACACCCAGCGCAATTGGGGCCGTGCGATGATTTCGGGTGAAGGGCGCAAATTCCGGGAGGTTCTTTCATGAGCAGATTTCTCATTTCATGTGGAGGTACGGGCGGGCATTTGTCTCCGGGCATTGCACTGGCGGAGGGCCTGAAAAACCGGGGTCATGAGGTGACCTTGATGATCAGCCGGAAAAAGGTGGATGCGCGTCTGATCGAGAAATACCCGCAGCTGGATTTCGAGCGGATGCCAGGGACCGGCTTCAGTTGGAACCCGGTCGGGCTGGCGCGGTGCCTGTTTTCGCAGGCGCACGCGTTGTGGTTTGTCTGCCGTTGTGCGCGCCGGCTGAAACCGCAGGGATTGATTGGTTTTGGCGGATTCACGTCGGCGAGTCTGATCCTGGCGGGGGCGGTGCTCGGCATCCCTGTGGTTTTGCATGAGGCGAATCGTGTGCCCGGACGTGCCATTCGCCTGCTTGGGCGAATGGCGCGGCGCGTTTATCTGCCGCCAGGCGTACGACTTTCCGGAGTCAAATCTGATGTGATCCGCCACATGGGGCTTCCGGTTCGATCGGAGATCAAGCGGGCGCCGATGGAGGCTGCGCGTGTGGCGTTGGGATTGCACCCGCATGGCAAGGTCGTCGCCGTGTTGGGCGGCAGCCAGGGGGCGTCGGCTCTCAATTCCTGGGCGCGGAGCAACCTTACCCGGATGGCTGAAGAGGGCGTGCAGATTTACTGCCTGACCGGATTGGGCAAGGACCAGCCGGAGACGCTTGAGCTCAAGTCCCGTACGGGAGCTCCGGTGCGTGCGGTGTTCGTTCCGTTCAGCGACCGAATGGCCGAGATCATGTCGGCCGCTGATCTCGTCGTCTCACGTGCAGGCGCGGGGACGATCGCAGAACTGGTGCGGTGCGAGACGCCTGCGATCCTCGTGCCGTTCCCTCATGCGGCGGATGATCACCAGCGTGCCAATGGGGTGTTTTTCGAACGCCAGGGCGGAGGGCTGCTCGTCGAGCAGGCCTTCATGGCAACTCTGAGCGCCGAGGTTCTCGATACGATTTTCAACGACTGGTTGCTGCGGAAATTCCGCGGCAATCTGCAGCGGATGGAGCGCGCCAATTCGCTGGAGCTGATGCTCAATGATCTGGAGTCGCTCGTGAAAAGCTCGGCTCGCAAATCGCCGCCGGACAACTCCGGCTCGGCAAAGGCTGCCGCGCTTGTGGCATGACACTACCCGGTTCACGGAATTTGTTTGGTGCGCCCGTGAGTCACATCCACTGCGTGGGTGTGGCGGGCATGGGAATGGGCCCGCTTGCCATCTTTCTCTCGGGGGCCGGGTTTTCGGTCTCGGGCGAGGACGACGGCATGACGGACGCCATGGTGTCGCAATTGACGCGGGCGGATGTGCGGATCGGACCGATGGGCGAAGCGTGCGAACTCGTCGTGCACTCTTCGGCGATACGCGCAGGGCATCCCGCCCGGTGTGCGGCTTCCGCGAGGCATCTTCCGATGGTGCGCCGTGGGGAGCTACTGGCTGAGCTGGCCAAATCCTACAATTTGGTCGCGGTGTGTGGCTCGCATGGGAAGACCACGACGACGGCGATGCTCGTGACAGCGCTCCGCGCTGCCGGTTTCCCCTGTGGATATGTGCTTGGTGGTTTATTTGGCGATGCCGGCATACCGCCGGCGCGCGTGGGTGCCAATGGGTGGCTGGTCGCGGAGATCGACGAGAGCGATGGCACGATCGGGAACTTTGCACCGGCGGTCACGCTCGCCGTGAACCTTGATTGGGATCATCCGGATTTTTATCGCGAACAAGCGGATCTGGAGCGCGCATTCGGCGGTTTGTTTGCGCGCACGACCCAGGCGGTGATCGTGAATCGTCATTGTGCACTCTCCGCCAAAGTATCCCCGAGTACTGCGGTGACGTTCGGAGGTGCCGGGGCGGATTTTGCCGGAGAAGTCGTGGCGGCATGTGGCGAGAACATGCGCCTCCGGTTGGGGGGACGGTTTTCTATCACCGAGGCTGTGGTGCGCGCGCGTGGCGATTTTAATGCAGTCAACGCGACGGCGGCCTTGGCCGCGGCCCAGGTCGTGGGCGCGAAACTGTCGCATGAGGCGCTCGCGAATTATCCGGGCGTCCGTCGCCGGCAGTGCCTTGTGCCGGCGGAATCGGGGCTGACGGTGATCGAGGATTACGCACATCATCCCGGAGAGATTCGTGCGTTGCTGGAGAGTCTGCGCGCGCGCGTGCGCGGAGGCGAAGCCAGCCGGCTGGTCGTCGCATTTCAGCCACATCGCTTCAGTCGAACGGCCCAATTTATCGATGGGTTTTCCGATGCGCTTGCGCTTGGCGACCTCGTGGTGCTGCTCGATACCTACGGTGCCGGAGAACTGCCAACTGCTGGCGCCACGACGGCGGATTTGCGGGATGCGCTGGCGCGACGTGTGCCAGGTTGCCCGGTCTTTTATCAGCCAGGCGCGGTGGCGTTTTTGGATGCCTTGGGACGTGAGCTGCGCCCGGGCGATTTGCTGGCCGTGGTGGGAGCCGGGGACATCGACAGTTTGGTGAAACCGTGGCTGACGCGGCGCCGCTGGCAATCGCTGGCCGATGCGCTCACTCCTGTGTTGAGCGTGGATGCGATCGTGCGCCACGAGGAGCCGCTGGCGCCGCGCACGACGATGCGTGTGGGGGGATGCGCCCGGCTTTATGCTGAGCCGGCGTCGGAGACAGATCTTTCGGCATTGTTGCGGACGGCGTCTGCTCAGGGCGCGCCCGTATTTGTCCTTGGGCGTGGGTCAAATGTGATCGTACCGGACGACGGTGTGGAGGCCTTGGTCATTTCGCTCAGTCATCCGGCGTGGGCCGGTTTTGAAATGTGCGCCGACGGGAGTGTCCGGGCAGGCGCGGGGTTGCGGTTGAAGAATCTCTGTGGGCTGGCGGCAAAGGCGGGGCTGGGCGGATTTGAGTTTCTGGAGGGCATCCCGGGCTGTCTGGGCGGTGCGTTGCGTATGAATGCCGGGGCGATGGGGGCTTGGCTTTTCGATGTGGTCGAGTCGGTACGCTTCATGTCGCGCGATGGGAGGATCCATACCCGGCGCCGGGATGAGCTCTCGGTTGGGTATCGTTGCTGTCGCGAGTTGGTGGATGCAATCGTGCTGGAGGCGGTGCTGCGCCCTATGGCCGTCGCTGAGGCGGATGCGATCCAGGGCAAGATGGAGGCGTACCGGGCCAAGCGGCAGGCTTCGCAGCCGCGCGAGGCGAGCGCCGGGTGCGTGTTTAAGAACCCAGAGGGCGACGCTGCGGGACGGCTGATCGACGCCTGCGGGTTGAAGGGACTGCGTGTCGGGGATGCAGAGGTCTCGCAGGTGCATGCAAATTTCATCGTCAACCATGGCGCTGCGCGTGCCTCTGATGTCCTGGCGCTCATCCGTGAAGTACGGGGGCGAGTGCAGGCGGAAAAAGGGGTGACCTTGGAGCCCGAGGTGCTCCTCGTGGGGCGCGACTGGCAAGATTTCCTATGAAAACGACTCCGATCATTGCGGTGTTCTGCGGTGGGACTTCGGCCGAGAAGGAAGTATCCCTCGGCTCCGGGCGCGCGTGTGCGCTGGCACTGGCACGCAATTTTCCCACGCGATTGTTTGAGATTTCAGAGAACGCCCTTCCTGCCGGGCTCGATCCGGAGCGGCACGTGGTGTTTTCCACGCTGCACGGGACCTTTGGTGAGGATGGTGGGATGCAGAGCCTGCTTGACGCGGCTGGCGTCGAGTACGCGGGCTGTACGGCCGAAGGGAGCGCCGTTTGCTTTAACAAGCAGCGGACGAAAAAAGCGGTCGCAGCCGCAGGCGTGAATGTGTGTGAGGGGCACCAGTTCAGCACGGATCGCATGCCCGACGCCGCCGAGCTGGTGGCGTCGCTGGGAGAAAAGTTGATCCTCAAGCCGACGTGCAATGGTAGCAGCGTCGGGCTGCACGTGATCGAATCTGCGGCCCAGCTCGGCGAGGTGCTCTCGCGTCTGCCGGCGGGAGATTGGTTGGTTGAGCGCCGGGTCTTCGGGCGTGAGCTGACGGTCGGGGTGCTCGGCGGCAAGGCGATGGCGGTGGTGGAGGTCGCGCCAAAGTCCGGGCTCTACGACTATACCTCCAAATATACCAAGGGGATGACGGAGTACCTGGCCCCTGCGCCGCTTCCCGATGAGGTCACCCGATTTGTGCAGGCGATGGCCGAGCGTGCGTTTGCGGCGGCCGGCTGCCGGGACTATGCGCGCATCGACTTCATGCTTTCTGGCAAAAACGAGCCGTTTTTCCTCGAAATAAATACGCTGCCGGGCATGAAGGACACCAGCTTGTTGCCGATGAGCGCGCGGTGCGTGGGGCTGGATTTCACGGCGTTGGTTCGTGAGCTGGTGGCACCTGCGCTGGCGCGGTTCTCGGCGGCCCATAAATGAGAGATTCGTCCCCCAATTTGCCCGTGGCCCGTTCCTGGCGAGACATTCGCCAGGAGGTGAAGCCACGTGCGATGTCGAAGTCCGGGCGTCGTCGCCATGCCTGGGCTGTGACGCAGTGGATCGTGGGCACGGTTGTGGTGGGCGGGTTGATCTGGGCAGGTGTGGCGCTGGTGGACATGGCGGAGAACAAGCCGCAGAGGCTGGCGCAAGTCGCCCAGTCGGAGTCGTTGCGTGAGTGCGTCCTGGAAACCGATGGCGTGCTCGACCGGGCATGGTTGATGCGCACGCTTGCCCTGCCTAAAGGGGTGACGCTGCTGGAGCTCGATTTGGGCATACTTCAGGAGCGGTTGCTGGCCGACCGGCAGGTGCGGACTGCGGTGCTGTCCAAGTCGTTTCCCTCGACGCTCGTTGTCACCATCACCGAGCGGGCTCCGGTGGCACGTGTCATGGCGCAGCTTGGCGCCGAGCCTCCGCGTGAATTTCTCGTCGCCCGGGATGGCGTGGCCTATGAGGGCGCGGGATACGCGCGTGAGCTGTGCGACTCGCTCCCATGGCTGGCCGGAGTGAAGCTGGTCCGGGCAGGCAGTGGCTTTGCACCGATCGTGGGCATGGATCTCGTCGCGGACTTCCTAGGCAAGGCGAAGTACGAGGCGGAGCACCTCTATCGGAATTTCAAGATCGTATCGCTGGAGAAGCTGGATGCGGATGGCGACTTGATCGTGCGGATGCCGGATATCACCGAGGTGGTTTTTTCCGCGCGCGACGATTTTTTCCGACAGCTGGCCAAGCTCGACAGCATCCGCGATGTGCTGCAGCCGCATCCGGAAAGCCCGCTGCCCCGGCTTGATCTGAGTCATGGTCGTGAAGTGCCTGTGACGATGGGAGCTCCTGCCGGCACAGAGGTGCCTGCCGGCGCGTCTGCCCCCGCGGTGCCACAGGCGGCGGCCCCGCTGCAGTTGCCGAAGATTTCCTACCTTTAGTTCAACACTTTCCCTCTTCTCCAGTGACATCCCGAACCCGCATCATCGGCGCCGTCGAAATCGGCACCTCAAAAATTACCGCCTTGATCGGTGAGTTTACCGGTCGTGAGCTTTCGATCATTGGCTATGGCGAGTGCCAGTCGCGTGGCGTCATCAAGGGCACCGTGGTGGACTACAAGGCGGCTAGCGAATGCACCCATAGCGCGTTGGAGACGGCGGAGCAAAGCGCTGGTGCCAACATCGACTATGTTTTTCTCGCGCAGACGGGGGGGCATCTGAAGGGGTTTTACAGCGAATCCGCCGTCAACGTGAAGTCGGCGGATAACATGGTGAGCCTGCCGGACATCGACACTGTGTGCCGTCTGGCCACCGCGAAGGAGCTGCCGACGGACCGGATGGTTGTACATAATATCCGGCGGCCTTTCCGTGTGGACGATCGAGTGGTGCCTGGCAGTCCCGAGCATCTGGTCGGCAAACGTCTCGAGGTCGGTTACTGGATCGTGCACGGGTTGGAGACCCGCCTGGCCGATACCATCCACGTGATTCGTGGCTTTAATCTGGAGGTCCGGGAGCTCGTTTTGTCGAGCTTGGCGGCCGGATACATGGTGACACGCCCCGAGGATCGCCAGAACGGCGCACTGGTGCTGGATATTGGTGCCGGGACCACGGACTATGTCCTGTATCGCGATGGCGTCCCCTACATCACCGGCGTGGTGCCTGTGGGCGGGGCCCACCTGACGAACGACCTGGCCATCGGTTTGCGCGTGAAGGAGGGACAGGCCGAGAAACTCAAGCTCAGGCATGGCTCGGCGATTGTGCAGCCGGGCGTGAAAGCCGAGAAGGTCTGGCTGGACGGAAATTATGCGATAGGCGACCGGCAGTTCCCGCGGTATGCGATTGAGCAGATCACCTCGGCGCGCGTCTGGGAGATTTTCGAAGTGGTGAAGAAGAGTCTCGGGACGACCTTCGTGCCCGAGCTGTGCATGTCGGGCGTGGTGCTGACGGGCGGTACGTCCAAACTGCCGGGAATCGCAGAGTGCGCGAGCAAGGTGTTTGGCGTCCCTGCACATGTCGGAGAGGCTCCGGCAAACGTGAGCGAGAATCTGCGTGACCCCGGCTTTTCGACGGCGCTCGGGTTGCTTTACTATGGCTTGTCGTCGCAGGCCGAGAGCGCCGCTCCAACGGCGCGCCGCAAGACTGGTTTCCTTCAAAAGCTTTTTGCCGGAGTTTGATTCCCATGAGCCAACAGAATCCCGAGCTGCCTCTCGATCACCACATCCTCACGGATCGCGATATCGCGATCAAACTGGTGGGGGTGGGCGGGGGAGGTTCCAACGCGGTCGACCGTCTGAAGATGGACAATCTCGACCGTATCCAGCTTGCCGTGATCAACACGGACTTCCAGGCGCTGTCCTCCTCACCGGTACAGGAGAAACTCCTGATCGGTTCCGGAATCACACGCGGGCTGGGTGCAGGCGGCGATCCCGAACTGGGGCGCGATGCTGCGGAGGCCGACCGCGAGAAGATCGCCGCGGCCGTCAAGGACCAGGATCTTGTCTTTCTGGTGGCGGGTATGGGCGGTGGCACGGGGAGCGGTGCGGCTCCGGTCGTGGCCGAGGCTGCGGCAGACCAGGGGGCTCTGGTTATCGCATTTGTCACGATGCCCTTCAGTTTTGAGGGCGGGCGCCGGCTCAAGCAGGCGGAAGAAGGGCTGAATGCCCTGCGCCGTGTATGCGATGCGGTCATCCCGCTCCCGAACGATGTGTTGATGCAGGAGGGGGCGGACAATGAGTCGGTGCTCGATTCGTTTGCGCGCGCGGACGAGTGGATCGGCCGTGGTGTAAAGTCGATATGGGCCATGTTGTTCCGCACCGGGTTGATCAACTTGGATTTTGCGACGCTGCGACAGGCCTTTCAGACGCGTGGCGGCAAGACCCTCTTTGGTCTTGGACGCGGGCAGGGGGCGGATGCGGTGGCCGAGGCCATCCGCAGTCTGAAAATGTGCCCGTTGCTGGCGACTCCGGAGTTTGCCCGTCGTGCGGACCGATTGTTGGTCAACATCACTGGGGGCACGGATCTCAGCCTCCCGAAGGTCAATGAGCTGATGCAGGCGGTGAGCGAGCAGTTTGGGAAGGACTCCCATGTGGTCATGGGGGCCGTCATTGATGAGCAGCTGCAGGGGGGCGTGGAGGTGTGCGTGCTTGGCACGACCGATGCCGGTCGGGCCGTTGCTGGTCGGCGGGCTGTTTCTCCGGCGGCAAGGGCGCGCGTGCCTCAGCCCAGAATACCGGAGCCTGCGCAGGTCCCAGCGAGTCCGGCTCCGGCCCTCGATCAGGCTGTTGCGCCGGTCCCCTCGGGACGCGATAAAAAGGAAGCGGCAGGCGAGCCGAGCCCGGAGGGCTCCAAGGAGCCCGTCGAGCAGAACGAGTTCTTGTTCGATGATGTGGATGCGCGTGGTTACTTTGAGCACACAGATCGTAATTTGTATGACGGGCAGGATCTTGATGTGCCGACCTATCTGCGGAAGGGCATAAAAGTGATTCTTTAGCTGTCGGCGAGTGGCCCTTCGGCGTGTGCGTTTTCAACCCTACACCCCTATGTCACTAAAAAACTGGTTATCCCCGAAGGTGCTCTTGGTTCTCGCGCTGGCCATGATCCCCGGCGTCGTGTGCGCAAAAAAGGAAGCTTGGACGGACCCCACTGGTAAGAAGTTCAAGGGCGAGCCGAGTGGGCTCCTCGGGCCTCTCGCGGTTTTTCGCACTGGTCGTACGACGGCACAGCGCTTTCCCCTGCATTATTTGAGTGAGGCGGATTGTGTGCGGTTTGCCCAACAGTTGGGGGGCAAAGCCGAGCGGGCTCAGGATTGGGAGCAGTCGCAGAGTCTCGCTGCGCAGGATCTGCCGGGGCGGGTCTTGCGTGTCGCCGACGGAAAACTGGTGCCAGCCAAACTCGGTGGAGTGGTGGAGCCCGAGTTCTATGTCGTATTTTACGCGAGCAACAGCGTGGGCTCCTCCTGGGGAATGATGGGAAGTGCGATCTGGCGGTTCCAAGAGGTGCAAAAGCAGTTCCCGACGATGGTCGAAGGCCTTTTCTTCGGGCTCAAACATTCGAGATCCGAACACGCCAATATGGCCGTGAGCTCAAAGCTCCCCTGGCTGGTGACGGACTATGACGAGCAGTCGCGGATGGATATCTTTACCCGGTTTAGTCCAGAAATGGCACCGCAGATGGTGGTGCTCACGCGCGATGGCGCCCCGCTGTTCGTCACGGACGAGTCGGCCCCCGAGAAGATCAATGCCGTGTTCGATCAGCTGGTCGATCTTTTGAAGTTGATGCAGCCGGAGGATCCACGTGGGTGGCTTGACCGGGTCCATTATCTGAAGGCGGTGCAGCGCGAGCAATCTCGCGCTGGTCACTCCGAGCCCAAATTGGTGGGGAATCCGCTCCGCGCAGAAGTGATGGCCAAGTACGGTGTGAAAAGTTTTGTGGCGGTCCTGCGCGTCAAGTCTGACGGCAGTGTGATGGCGGTCGAGATCCAGCCGGGCGCGGACATGCCGGCCGATTTGGTCGCGCCGATCAAGGCAGGCTTGGACAAGGCGGTGTTTGTCCCGGCGGTCAAAAATGGGGAGTTTGTAGAAGGCGTGTACGAATACCGCTTCCCTATGACGCCATAAACGCCTCGCAGGCTGTAGGGAAACGGCATTCCTGAGGGATGTGCCGTTTCCTGGCGTCCGGGTCGGGCGAGTCGCATATCCGAGGGGCTGGCTACTTTTTGCCACGCGCCGCTTGGCAAGGTCGCGCCTTTATGCACGATGCCGCCTCATGTTTGTCGATGAATGTGTAATTAAAGTGCAGGCGGGAGAGGGCGGCCGTGGCTGCATCAGTTTCCGACGTGAAAAATTTGAACCCTTTGGTGGGCCTAATGGTGGCGATGGTGGCCGCGGTGGCGATGTCGTGCTGGAAGGCGACGAGAACACCAACAATCTGATCGATTACAAATACCGTGCGCATTGGAAGGGCGAGCGCGGCGAGCATGGGCAAGGCAAGGATTGCACCGGCCGGGAGGGCCGCTCTGCCATCCTGATGGTTCCCCTTGGGACAATCGTGACGAATGAAGAGACCGGACAGGTCGTCGCAGAGATCACCGAGCAGGGACAGCGTGTCGTATTGTGCAAGGGCGGAAACGGCGGCTGGGGCAATACTCATTTCAAGACACCGACAAATCGGGCGCCGCGCCGGGCGAATCCGGGGCATCCCGGCGAGTCTGGCGTATTTCGCCTCGTGCTGAAGTGCATCGCAGACGTCGGCCTCGTCGGGTTTCCCAATGCGGGGAAATCGTCGCTGACGAATGCCATCACTCGTGCACGGCCGAAGATGGCGGCGTATCCATTCACGACACTGCATCCGCAGATCGGCGTCATCGAGTACCCTGAGACATACCAGTGGATGTTGCTTGCCGATGTGCCGGGCTTGATCGCGGGAGCGAGCGAGAACCATGGGTTGGGGCATCGCTTCCTGCGCCATATTGAGCGCTGCACCGTTCTGGTGTTTCTCTTGGACATGGCCGGGACGGATGGCCGCGATCCACGAGATGATTACAAAGTCTTGAGGCAGGAGCTCAAGTTGTACGATCCGCGCCTTCTGAAGAAGCCCTGTCTGGTCGCGGCCAATAAAATGGACTTGCCTGAGGCGAAGGCGAATCTCTCGAAGTTTAAAAAACGGTACAAGGTGTCTGTTGTGGAGATTTCGTGCCTCGAGGCGACGGGGCTTGAGAAGCTCAAGCAGACCTTGCTCAAGCAGGTGATCAAGCTGCGCGGTGCAGATAAGATTCGCCTGATGAAGTAGAGATTTGCCTCTTGCGCCTCCACTGGGGGCGCTTTGGTATCTCCCCACGGGGCCACGCCGACCTTCATAGGTAACTGGGCTGCGCGCCGAGCATATTCCACCCCGAGATCCTCCGATGATTTCTGAATTCCGCCCCATCATCATGCGAGCCAACCGGCTTCTGGGCGCCGCCTTGGTCGAGCACAATTTCGTGAAGATTGAGGATCTCGAGCGCGCCAATGAGCGTTTGCTCGAGTTGCTCGGTGCCGAGCAGATTCGCCAGTCGACGGTATTGGGCATCCTGGCGTATGAGCTCAAGGTCCTCCGGGAGGAGGATGTGCTGCTCCACCTCGCGGACACGGAAAGTCTCGGACTGGTCGATTTGCGCACGTACGAGATCAATGATGATTGTCGCAAGGCGACGGATTTGGGGGCGGCGTGGGCCACCTGGTCGGTTCCCTACGACAAAGAGGAGGGAATCACCTTTATCGCCACGGCCTATTACCTCAGCCCTGCGGTGCGCAGCTACTGGGAAAAACAACTCGGGACGACGGCGATCATCTGGTACGGAACGACCCTTAATATCATAGCGGAGTATCTGGAGAAGCTCGATAAGGAGCGTCGCGCCAGCGCCGTCGCAGCAGCCTCCGCCTAACGCCATGCCTCTAGGTAAAATCCAGACACAGATCGTAGCGAAGCTCGTCGAACTCGGGCGCCTGACAGAGGCCCAGCGTGACGACATTGCGGGGCGTCCTGACGAGTTTAGTGGCGAGGCCTTGGACCGTCTGTTGCAGGACGAGTTCAAGGTGAGTTCGTTTCACCTTTTGGCGGCCAAGGCCCGTGCCTTCGGCTTGGCCCCGTGCAATGTCGCACACTATCGGTTGGTGCCGACGACCTTCGAGCGTCTCGCTCAGGAGTTCTGTCAGGAAAACCTGATACTCCCCGTTGGCCAGGTCGGTGAGTTGTTGATCGTCGCGTTCGCCAATCCATTCGACTTGAGTGTGCCGGCGAAGATTCAGGAGATGACGGGATTGCGCGTTGTGCGCCAACTCGCCCGTGAAAAGGATCTCCGGGACAAGCTCAATAAAGGCGTCGAGACCTCCGTCGACTTTTCGGAGGTCGTGCAGCAGATCGGCATGGAGTATGCCGAGAGTGAGACGGAATTTAAGGATGACGAGGTCTCTGAGGAGTCGGGTCCGATTATCCAACTGGCGAATCGAATCATCGAGGAAGCGCATTATGCAGGCACCTCCGATATTCATATAGAGCCTTGGGAAAAGGAGGTCATCGTTCGCTACCGCATCGACGGTGTCTGTCAGGAGAAGCTGCGTTTACCGGCGAAGGTGGGACCGTCCTTGGTGGCGCGTCTCAAGATCATGTGCAATCTCGACATTGCCGAGCGCCGTTTGCCGCAGGATGGTCGTATTGTATTTAAGAACTTCACCAAAAAGAGCCTGGATATCGATTTGCGTGTCTCGACGGCGCCGCTGAACCATGGTGAAGGCGTCGTCATGCGTATTCTCGATAAACAGAAGAGTACGTTGCCGCTCCCCGCACTTGGTTTTACTGAAGAGAACTTGGCGAAGTATCGTAATGTGATCACCCAGCCCTATGGCATGGTGCTCCATTGCGGCCCGACTGGCTCCGGTAAATCGATGACGCTTTATTCGGCGCTGAACGAGATCAATAGCCCTGAACTCGTCATACGTACCGCAGAGGATCCTATCGAATATACGCTGGCGGGTATTAATCAGATGCAGATGCATCGCCAGATCGGGCTCACTTTTGCGAGTGCCCTGCGAGCCTTCCTCCGCCAAGATCCTGACATCATTCTCGTGGGCGAAATCCGAGATCAGGAAACGGCGGAGATCGCGGTCGAGGCCGCGCTCACCGGTCACTTACTTATCTCCACCCTGCATACGAACGATGCCCCATCGACGGTCGCACGTCTGACTGATATGGGGATTGAACCCTTCATGATTTCTTCGTCGTTGCTATGTGTTTGTGCGCAGCGTCTTATGCGGCGTATATGCAAGCAATGCCGTGTCTCCTACGAGCCCAAGGGGCGAGAGCAGGAGTTGCTGCAAACGGCGATCGGGTGGAGCGGCCCCATCTATAAACGCAATCCACATGGTTGCCCAAAGTGTAATAGCGGTGGTTATAAGGGACGTGTTGGTATTCATGAACTGATGATTACTAACGAGGAGCTCGTCGAGGGTATCAATAAGAAGCTGGAAACTGCCGAGCTGAAGAAAATCGCGGTAAGAGGGGGGATGAAAACGCTGCATCAAGACTCGATGATCAAGGTGCGCGACGGGCTTTCCTCGATTGAGGAGGCGCTCGGCACAGTGCCGCCCGATCTTTGATGTTTTTTGCTGTTGCGCTTGGCGGTCGGGGTGCTTTGTTCTCGGCCCCTTCAACCTTTTCCGACCATGCAAGAACAAGTCATTTTGGAGTGCACTGAAGCCCGCAAGGAGGGCAAACCGGTTTCGCGCTATCTCACCAAGCGCAATAAAAAGACCGTCACTGAGCGCATTGAGAAAAAGAAGTACAACCCCTTCTTGAAGCGCCATACGCTCCACAAGGAGATCAAGTAAGACGTCTTCCTCTTTTCTTTCGAAAGCCGGGCTCAAGCCCGGCTTTTTTTATTGGCCCAAGGAGAGCAACGGGCCACCGGGGCACTCGACTCCATCACCCACCGATTTGACTATGCGGATTTGGGCGAGGTGTCCGCGGCTTTCCCAGACGAAGCAAGAGGCTTGTTGGACTGATTGGCGGCTCCAGTTTGCACCCGGCGGGCAGCACGCCAGCCTTCACGATGTTTGCGGATCCAATCAAGTAGGGCGCGCTCGAAACCGATATCGTAGCCGAGCCGTTCAGACTCCAGCCATTTGTGACGAAGAATTTCTTCTCGTTCAGCTAGAAACTCTTGGTAGAGGCTCGATTGCTTAACGAAATCGCGTGAGGTCTCGGTGTCTTTCGAGGAGAAACTCATTCTCGGTTGCCGCAGTACTTGTAGAAAGAAAGAGGGATCGGCGGGTGTCAATGTCCGCATTCGACAAAATTCACCCGGCACTGGGGGGACGGGCCTCAGAAAGCACCGAGCGTGCGATGGCCTGGAATGACTGGGCGATGGCGCCTTTCGGATCGCTGATCACGACAGGCTTACCTTGATCGCCGCCTTCCCGGATTTCCGGGACGAGGGGAACTTCGCCGAGAAATTGGGTGCCGAGTTGTTCGGCGACAGTGCGGCCGCCGCCTTCTCCAAAAATACGATGTTTCTGGCCGGACGGATCAATGAAGTAACTCATGTTCTCGGCCACGCCAGTGATGGGCACATTGACCTTTTGGAACATCAGCCCGCCTTTTCTCGCGATGCTGGCCGCCGCCTGTTGAGGCGTTGTCACGAGTATGACCCCATTGAGCGGCAGGGTTTGGACCAGCGAGAGCTGGGCATCTCCAGTGCCGGGCGGCAGGTCGACGAGCAGGATGTCGAGGTCGCCCCACTTCACATTTTGCACGAACTGCTGGATCGTTTTCATGATCATGGGGCCGCGCCAGATGACCGGCGTGTTTTCATCGATCAGAAATCCCATGCTCATGACCTTCACCCCGTAACGTTCAATTGGGATGATCTTGGCGTCCGGGCCTTCGCCTTCGACATAGGGGCGATCCTGGATACCCATCATCAATGGCACGCTCGGGCCATAGATGTCGCAATCCATCAGGCCGACACGGCCCGGTTTGCCCTCATTCGTGAGGTGCTGTGCGAGAGCGCAGGCTAGATTGACCGAGAAGGTGCTCTTGCCGACACCACCCTTGCCGGACGCGATTGCGATGGCCTGCCGGATATTGTGCTGGGCGTTCGGCGTGGGGGCGGCCGCCACCGTTTTCTTCACCTCAATGTCGATGGCCGTCGCGGTAACCGTAGGGATGGCTCGCAGGCACTTGTCGATTTCCTGGCGGAGAAAGCCGGCGACATGCGGATCCGTGGACGTGATTTGCAGGGCAACGCGTGCCGTGCCGTTGCTGAAACTGGTCTCCTGAACGAGCCCGAAGGAAACGATGTCCCTGCTGAACCCGGGATACTTGATTTTCTTGAGTTGTTCTTTGATGTCGTCGGAGGTCACAGCGTGGTTGGGTTTTGCGATCCAAGTGGAGATTTACGTTGTTATGGGGACAGCGAGAGTAAATAGAAAAGCCCCTTTGTTTCAGACCTCTTTGCCTATGAAAAAAATCCTCGCCGTTTTTTGCTTTTTGCTCGGGGCTGCATCGTTTGCGGCTCCGGCGCGCGACCTGGGGGACGTGACCGTGAAGGTCGATGCCAGCATGTTGTCCGTGCGGGTTTCGGCCAACACGCCGGAGCTCAATGCACTCGCAGTACAGGCGTTCAAGTCGCATGGGCGCTACAATGTCACGACAGGCACGGGCCAGTATGACATCAAGTTTACGCAATTGGGCGGGAATCAGGTGCGCGTGGATATCACAAAGGGCTCGGCGCAGACCCCGGTCCACTCCCAGACAGTGTCCGGCACGAGCGCTCGCAATGCGTTGCTGCGTGCGGCGGATGTCGCCGTGGAGAAAACCAACGGCCTTGGCCTGAAGGGATTTTTCGCGTCGAAGGTGGCTTTCATCGGCGAACGGACTGGCAAGAAAGAGGTGTACGTGGGCGATCTCTTCTTTGGCGAGGTGAAGCAGATCACCCATGACAACGCGCTCGCGTTGACGCCGCGCTGGTCACCAGATGGCCGATACCTGCTCTATACGAGTTTCTACAAATCGGGGTTCCCCGATATCTTCCGGATTGATCTGGGGAGCTTTCAGCGGACCAGTTTTGTCAGCCTGAAGGGCACCAACAGTGGGGCACGCTACAGCCCGAACGGACAGCAGGTGGCGATGACCCTCAGTGGGGAGGGCAACACCGAAATCTATGTCAGCAATGCGCAGGGGAAGATGATCTCGCGGCGCACCCGTTCCGATGCAGTGAAATCCTCCCCCTGTTTCTCGCCTGATGGCACGCGGCTCGTGTACGCATGCGAACCCGGACCCCAGCTCTACGTGATGTCGGTGGGCGGTGGCGCTCCGATGCGCGTGACCAGTGGGATCAGCGGGTACTGTGCGGAGCCGGATTGGAGCCGTGGCAACCCCAACAAGATCGCCTTTACGATGCGCGAGGGGCGCAATTTCCAGATCGGCGTGCTGGACTTGGCGACGCGTACGGGCGGTCGTGTTTCCAAGGCGTCGTTTGACGCGGTCGAGCCCTCGTGGCTCGCGGACGGCCGGCATTTGATTTATTCGGCCCGCAATGCCCGCGAGAGCCGGATCTGCATTCTGGACACGGAGACGGGGCGGAGCACGGCGGTCTCCCCTGCGTCGCTGGGGACCGCGCTGCAGGCTTCGGTCTACGGGCCTTGATTTTTTCCGGTCGCAAAAAAACCGCCCTTGAATGGGCGGCTTTTTTGTCGTTGCCGGTAGTGGGATCAGTCGGCCTTGCGTTCGGCGCGCTCGGCTTTCCGGCGCTCCAGTTGACTCAGGATCTTTTTGCGGAGTCGGAGTGTCTTGGGCGTCGCTTCGACGTATTCATCGGGGGCGATGTATTCGATCGCGCGTTCGAGGGACATTTTGACCGGCGGGGCGAGCTGG